>NZ_JACHLC010000003.1:300000-455714 GCF_014207845.1 Chryseobacterium shigense | reverse complement strand
CGGTTGCAAAAGTAATTATTTATTTATTAATGACCAAATATTTATCAAAGAAAATTTAAAGTTTTTTTTTAACCCTAACCCCTTTTCCTAAATATTCAATCCAACTCCTGCGCTTACTGATTCCTTTCGTTTTTCAGTGGGGCAAAGATAGGCCCTTTACCCTACACAAAACAAATTTATTTAACATAAATTTCATGTTTGCGTAATATTTGACTGTAAAGAACTGGTAAGCAGAAGAAAAAATTTAAACAATGTTTAAATTCTATTACAATATTTATTATTTATTGCGGATGTAGCTGAATCTACAAAAGAGTTTAGGTTTAGAAAAATCTTTTGACCAATGCTCTATATACAAAGTATCCGATCAGACATCCTATTGTATCTGCTACAATATCCAGAGATTCCATGGATCTGCCCAATCCCATTTCTTCCTGAAGAATTTCAGTAAGGAAGGCATATATAAGTATGATCTGAAAGAAGTATAAAAATTTGATTCTAGGGAAAGTGGCAATGAAAGAGAAACCTAACATTGCAAATATGCTCACATGTAACACTTTATCAATCCCGCTGAACATAAACCAATACTCATGGTTTTCTTCACCCGGCTTGAGGAGCATATACGTAAGAAATGCCCAATAAATGGGCAAAATCTTACTGAATATTTTTGAAACCTTATCCAATGACAGCCTGATATTCTTCTGCAGTAAGCAGTTCTGAATGATCTGCACCATCAGCAATTTCTAATTTAATGATCCATCCGTTTCCATAAGGATCTGTATTTAACAGTTCGGGCTGATCTTCCAATTCTGAATTAAATTCAATAACTTTTCCAGCTATAGGCAGGAATAAATCTGAAACAGTCTTCACTGCTTCTACACTTCCGAAAACAGCTCCTCCTTCAAGATCATCATCTACAGTATCCACATCTACATATACGATATCGCCAAGCTCTCCCTGTGCGAAATCTGTAATACCGATTGTAGCCACATTGCCTTCAATCTTGATCCATTCGTGATCTTTCGTGTACTTTAATTCTGATGGTGTATTCATTTTAATTTTTATTTTGTACAAATGTATTCAAAATAACAGTAGGTTCAAATATCGGATATAAAAAATGTCCTTCAAAATTGAAGGACATTTCAGGTTCATTTTATTTTATTTAGAAACCGCCGCCTGAGTCACCAAAGGTGAACGTTGCAGACAGACCTGCTCTAATGGTAGACAGCGGGAACGCTGTCGATATTTTATACTTGGAGGTCATCTGTTCATAGAATACTCTCAGGTTGAGATTTTCAGAGACGTTATAGTCTGCCGAAAGTTTTATATTCATCAGTTTCTGTCCTCCTGTGATCTGTGAATCGTTCAACAGGATATTCATGATGGATGTTTTACTGTCTCTCAATGAAATATCTCCCCTGATGTTCAGGTCACTGCCTTTTCCTCTTGATCCTCTTGTATTGGCCATACCAAGTCTGAAGTTCTTAACGATATATCCCAGTCTTACTACATATTCTGTATTTGAATCTTCAGTAAGAGTATGGTTTACCAATCCTAACAACAGCATTCTGTTTTTGTTATACTGGATCCCGAACTGCATATTGTTTCTCATGGTAACATCTATTCCGATAAGCGGAGAGAATGATTCTACATAACCCACCTGCGAGAATGTAAACGGATTGATGTAGTCATTATTAACATCGAATGCATTTCCTCCTGAAATTCTGTTAAAATAATCAATGCTTGACTGAATACCTGTTGCCGTATAAGTTGCAGTATAGGCATGATTGATATCAAACTTAGCGAACTGTCCGTTGATAATAGGAATGTTTCTTAATCCTGAATAAATAATTTTCCAGTTTGGAATAGGAAGTCCCGCTTTTTTAGCATTCCCCATCTGTTTAACAGATTTTCCTTCAACAGCAGCTCTGAATGCCGGAATCAATACATAAGCATTGGCAATACTGTAGTGATCTGCAAAGCCGTCACTGTTCAGTACTTCGCCCATACCCAGCTGCTGTGAAAGTACCATTGCATTTTCCCTGATGGCCTGGTAAACGGCCTGGGTCTCTTTAAACGATGTTTTAAGAAGTACAACAGAATTGGAATAGGTTACCAGATCATTTGCAAATGTATAATCATGATTCAATGTTGCAAGGTTATTCCGGTTATTAAATCCGGATTGTGAGAAGTTCCTGTTATAGTTATGCAACGCACTGAGGTCAATTCTTAAATCATTCATAGGAGCGATCTGTAAATTGGCCCTTAACTCTCTTGTTAACATTTTCACATAAGGATCAGTCATGTAAGGCGAATCGCTTACCCAGCCGTTTTCAAGTACGGTTCTTCTGATATCAGCCTGTGATCCTAAAAGGAATCCTATAGTTGGGCCTCCCAGTGTCTGACCATAACCGTACATGTTTGGTGCTGAAAGCAGACCCGGAAGTACTGTTCCGTTATTTTCAGAGTAATTAATATCCAACTGCTTGAACGATGTCAATGCGAAGGCTGCACTTTGAAGAAGAGTCAGTTTATTTTTGAATTTATAATTCTTATACCTGTATCTCTTTTTCTCCCATTGCTGGGTATATACATTATTTAATGAATCTATTTCCTGCTTACGTTTCTGCAGTTTTGCCGAAATATTCTTGAAGTATTTAAACTGACCGAAGAATTTAGGAATATCCGCAGTAGCTGTAGCCTGAATTACGTTTGTATTCTGACCTACTGAACCTAAGCTTCCTTCAGGGCTTGAAAGAAGTGCCGTGGATCTTGCATTCCAATTGTAGGTAAGCCCGTATCCGACTTCTGCCTGAATGAAATCCAAATAAGGAAGATACTGGAACGGCAGCTGGTAATTAAGCTGTACCCTGTGGTTGTACAATACCGGTCTACCCGCTCTGAATACATTTCCAAAAATGGATTTATCATCCATTCCGTTTACATCTACATTATCATTTAAGGTTCTGGTTGCGGAATTGATCTCCAGGTTTAATGATTTGGTGAATTTAAATCCTAAACCATACTGCCACCCGAAGTAGAAGTTTCTGTTTTTAATGGCGGCAAAACTGTCGCCGGTATTTCCACTTAAGATTGCTTCTACGTTTCTGAACTCAAGTTCATTATAGTTCCTGTCTACTTCCGTTCTGAAAGATAATCTTGTAGGAACCGGATTGAAGTTGAATTCTTTGATCCATCTCAGATACTTCGTGGATTTTGCCGTATCACTGATCATTTTGTTGAATGGCTTAATTACCCACGGCTTGAAGGTGTAGTTATAATCTACGTACCCTCTCAGATACTGTCTGTAGTTTTTGGATGTGTAAATATCCCTGTAATAATCATCGTTATAAACGGCTGTTACAGAAACGTTCTCAATATCATAGAATTTAGGTTTTTTATTTGGATTTACTCTTTCCTTATGCATATTCACAACACCAATACTTCTTTGCTGTGTGTAAGTTCTCGCTACTTTTTTAAGCTGTTCCTTGTTAGCTGCCTTGCTGAATTCCACATCGGTGTCAAGAGGGTTGTATTTCGGATCCTCGATGGTTTGTGAATAGGAATAGTTTAAAGGAATTTTCATCCCGCTTTTTTCAGGAAGGAATTTATCTACGTTTACAGCAGTATTAATACTGAATGCAGACTGTGTAGACTGATTTCTTTCTGCCGGCTTTGAATCTATATTACCGAAACCTACGGAAGTATAAGACGCATTTGTGTTCACGGTAGCAAAATCTCCGAGGTTGAAGTTCAAACTTGCGTTACCTGCATAACCTCCGTCATTTTCAATTTCGGAAAGGCGGATCTCATTTACCCAAAGAATCCTGGTTATAGATTCGCTTCGGCTTGTATTTCTTACCCCGATCATAATGGTCGTAACATTTCCTAAGCTTGGACGTCCTTTGATATAAATTCTTTTGGAATTATCACCAAAAACGTTATCCATTGTTCTGTTGGTAACATTAGATGAGCTTTTATCTCTTCGGATCTTGGCATCTACAAAGTCCTGGATATCAAAATCAACATTGTTTTCAACAGGCCATATTTCCAATGGTGTTGTTGCTGTACTTTGGGTAAGCATCATCTCAGATTCGTATTCGTAATAGTTATCTGTAGCATCGCTTCCGAAACGGATGAAGAATTTAGCTTCTTTATCAATACCTACGTCTCTGCTGTTTGGAGCCTGGTCATGTACAAAAAGCTTAAGCTTTTTATATCTTCTCATATCCAGGGTTGTATTTTTGAAAACTCCTCTTGCTTCTCCTGCAAGGTTATCTACTCTCATGTACAATGAAGCTTCATTCTGTCTCTGTGCTCCTGCATTTCCGCTTAATACCTGTCTGTCAATTCCCGGAGGCAATACGTACGGAGGCTGGTTCAATGCATTTTCCTCAATATTTACACTCCCTACTTCAAAGTTATTGTTCATATTTACATCAGCAGAAGCCATTCCTTCATCAGTAGAGTTTACAGTTGGACTGGCAATCTTATTCGGATATCTTCTCCAGTCTGATCTTACCAAATCCATTGTACCGAATCTTAAAGTGGAAGTCTGCTCAAAA
Source organism: Chryseobacterium shigense (assembly GCF_014207845.1). Classification (NCBI taxonomy): domain Bacteria; kingdom Pseudomonadati; phylum Bacteroidota; class Flavobacteriia; order Flavobacteriales; family Weeksellaceae; genus Chryseobacterium; species Chryseobacterium shigense. The sequence goes on along the minus strand of NZ_JACHLC010000003.1, from coordinate 451,152 downwards.
CCTGCAAGCATTAATCTCGCAAATCTTACGTTATTCAATACGGATGCACTTTTTTCTCCTTCTGCATCAGTTTCAGCATATTTGGAAACAGGAATTCTGAATAAGTACCATTTTACATCGGAAGTCTGCCCGTTCTGGAATGTAGCCTTTACAGTTTTTACATCTACGATATTGTTCTGTCCTAATCCAAGGCTAGGCTTATCTAATTTCACAACATATTCGTTGTAGCTTTCTGTTTGGTCAAGGTTATAATCTTTGTTGATATCTTCCGCATCCGGAGTTTGTGAAGCCACCTCTAGTGAATTCGCCTGTGAGTTGCCTTCCGGATTTCTGAAATATTTATATCTCTGAACAAGAGATGCCGCCTGACCGCCTGTAAATTTATCCGACATAAAGAATACGAAATCATCCACAGCAGGGTCAACCAGATTGGTAACCGGGTTCACAAATGTATTTCCGAACCTCATGGATTCCTGATCTGAGTTTAAACCGTCGTATCCTAAGTCCTGAGCTCTTCTGTCGTCTCCTTCACTTGAAAACGCATAAAGGATTGGTGGCTGTTTAGGCTGTACTCCCCAATTGGAAGTAGTGGTAGTGGATGGCGCTCCCGGAGTAGGAAGACCATTTTCATATTGCATTTTCCCATCTTTCAGGATGTCTTCGGAAACGTTTCCTAACTGAAGTAAAAGTCTGGCATTATTTCCTAAAACATTTCCATCCGCATAAGGGTCCATCATCCAGAATTCAACGTATTCTATATTTGAATTTACAAAATTGGAAACACTTACAGGTCTCATGATACCCGCCCATCTGGAAGCAGCTGTTTCAGAACCAGGATTAACGTTGTATGGTCCTTTTTCCTGAGGATAGTAGGATATATCCAAAGTATTGGTGAAGGTCTGCTCACCTGCAACAAAATCTCTGTTATTATAAATTTCGGAAGTCTGAACTCTTCTGGACGCGTGGTTGGAAACAGACTGTGGTGTAATTCCCGCAGGCGCTCTACCTCCTACTCCCCAGAATCTAGGGTCAATATTATACCATGATAAAAGCCCTCTCCCATAACCGCTTGTAAGAGCATCATCACCCGGAGCCCCGTTAAATGGAGGCGCAAGGTTTTTCTCTGGTCTTGAGGCCAGACTCCAGGCCGCAGGTTCTTTTAAGGATATTTTAGAGGTTGTCTGTTCGAAATCATCTACATAAGACTGGTCATTCGTTCCTTTATTCAATCCCGGAAGAAGGTATGCCGCTTCCATTTTGAAGTTCAGATTGGATGGAGCTTCAGTATTTACAAATGGAATCTTGTCTGTAAGCCTTGTCAGGAAAGGAACCTGATTATTATACATCATATTGATTCCGGCCATTGTATTGTTAACAGCCTCCTGCCCATAGTTTACCTTTTGGGTAAGCGGAGATTCGGAATAATTAACAACTGTTCCTCCTAATATGAAGTTCTCATTGAACCTTCTTTCTAAATTTAAACCTAAGAATCTTTTCCTTTGGGTATTAAAGGTAAGCTGGTTTTCTAATGAGATATTGATAGCCTGTCCGGACTGTTTAACATTTTCATTGATAATTGTTACCGTTCCGAGCATATAATCTACGGTATAGTCTACACCTTCCGTAAGCTGAACACCGTTTGCAGTAACTTTTACAGATCCCTGCGGCACGTTTACAGCTCCAAGGGAAATCCCCTGTCCCTGTGTTCCTTTATATCGCCCTTCTATGGTATATCTTTGGGCAAGGTTACTTGAAGATGCCACCTGCTTCTGCTGTTTGTAGAGATCTGTGAAAACAATCTGAGGATCGTTCCCCACCTGGCTCTGCATAAAGCTTCCGAAAGGCTGTACTTTGGTAAAGATAATTCTTCCGGTTTCCGGCCTGATGGTGATCCCGTTAACAAAGTCAAAAATACCGTCTCCCAATACCCCGCTGCTGGCCTGGATATCACCGTTCATATTAAGACGGTCCCAGTTAAGTAATTTTAATAAATTTTGATTCTGAACAGGTGTACCCGGAAGGTAGTTTACTTTACCTCCGGTTTTCGGGTCTCTGTAGAAAACATTAAGAATAAAGTTATCCTGTGCTACCTGTCCTGCATCCAGGGAATAGATGTTTTTCATCATCAGGTCCCACATCGGAGATTCTGTGTTTACTTTATTGTTTACTCTAAGAACTTTGGTTACCAATACGGGACTTTCTTCGGAGAATTCCCCTACTTTATAGACTTTGTTGGTACCATCGGTAAAGGAGTATGAAACGGCTAGAAGCTGATTTTCGTTCAGCTTCTGGTTCAATGAAATATATCCTAATTGAGGCTGCAATGTATATTCATTAGCATTCAGCCTTCTTGCTTTGGTATTGAAAATAAACTGTTCTCCGTTATCATACGGCTGTGTGCTTCCCGGAAACATCTGCCCCTGAAAGGTTGTTGCGTAATTTTTACCGGCTTCTCTTACTCCTACAGCTGCATTAACGGACTGATACAACCCGTTCTGGGAGTTGTCCGGCAGTCCTGAAGCTCCTTCTCCCAAATCCCTGATACCAATAATGCTTTTCTGGTAAGCAAGGTTACTGTTCCCCTGATCAAGCACCCAGACTTCCAATCTGGTAACGTTAACTGTGGAGTTGATCTGAGGATAATTAGTCAATGCATTGTCATAACGGTCCAGGAAATAGTGTCCCAGGAAGAAGTGTTGGTTGTCTTCATAGTCAATGGCGTTAACTTTAAAGTTATTCATAACACCTCCGCCCTGTACTACAATATTACGGGCTTCACCCTGCTGTTGGGAAAGAACTACTGTTCCGTAAGTTTTTCCCAGCTGGAATTCTGTTTTTACACCGAATAACGACTGTGAACCACGGATAAGACTGGTAGAAAGCGGCATATTCACATTACCGAATTCTACTCTTTTAATGATTTTATCTTCGCCTCCTGCATTAGGCTTGTCTACATCGCCAAGGCCTTTGGACTGAAGGTCTTTCCAGTTTCCTTTTGCCTGCCACACGAGGTTCATTCTGTTTTCGAATGCAAAACCACTCTGGGTATCGTAATTGGCTTTCAACTGGAGGTTTTCTCCTACTTTACCTAATAATCCCAGCTGTATTCTCTGGTCTATATCAAAGGTAAAACTGGTTCTGTTCTGTGGCAGAATCAGAGGGTTATCTATCTTCTGATACAGCCCGGCAAAGTCTAAAGAAGCATATCCTGAAGGAATGATCTCTATTTTATTACTCCCAAAAATGGTTTCAAACAGCCTGTTGTTGATCATTAAAGACGGAATAAGCCCTTTTTTACGGGCATCTGTTCTATCTCTTCTGTAAAGGAGACTGTATTTATCGGATTTTTCTTTGTAGTACGCTTTTGACTGTGTTGCGAGCATAAATTCTTTATACTCTTCGGGTGACATTGCTGTAGGCGGACCTGTAAATGTATTCCCAATTTTAGGGTATACGTAATACATTCCGGTTTTTATGTCGTAAAAGGCTTCATACCTTGTAGGATCGGCCAGTTGATAGTCTTTCTTTATGATCGCAGTATCACGCACCTGTGCAAAGGAACTTACTGACATGCACAGGAACGACAGGAACAAAAATATTTTCAGATGCTTATTATTCGCCACCAAATGTTAAATGTTTTTTAAAATTTGTTTTACCAATTCTTCTACGGAGATCTCCGGATTCTGCTTCATCATTCTGTCTGCTATTTTCTCGCTCATTCGTTTTGGAATCCCTAAAACTTCTAATGCAGATAACGATTCTTCCTTGACTTTATTATCCACAAAAGAAGAAATATTTTCTTCTGCAACGCTGAATTTTTGGACTTTATCTTTCAAATCAACGATGATTCTCTCTGCAGTTTTAGCCCCAATTCCTTTGGCTTTTTGAATGAGTGCACTGTTTCTGGAGAGGATAGCCGAAGCTATCTCTTCAAGGCTTAAAGTGGAAAGTAATATAAGGGCAGAAACAGCTCCTACTCCGTTAACGCTTATTAACAAATTGAACATTTCTTTTTCTGAACGAGTGTTAAATCCAAAGAGAAGATGGGCGTCTTCCCGTATAATTTGCTGGGTAAATAAAAATGTCGGCTTATTCAGTGCCAGGGCCTGGGAGGTCATCAAACTGATACCTACATAGTAACCAACTCCTTGTACATCAATTACTGCGTAGGTGGGCGTAAGTTCTTGAACGCTGCCTTTTAAGGAAAATATCATTATTAATTTTTAAAACTCCCAAATATAGCAATTTAAACTAATTAATATTTTCATTTAACACACGAATGGTTTTTAACTTAATTTTTGACTGTCAATTCAATGAATTTATATAAATACAAAAAACCCGTCCAAACGGACAGGTTCTATGATTCAATGAATGATTGAACTTGATAAATTCTAAGGATTTACATCAAAGCACGCCTGAAGATAACACGGTCCATTTACACAAGTTGGTGTACAGCCTACTAAACACAGCTGCCCTTGGGATGGAAGACAATATAGTGTTCCGTCCGGAGATTGAATAGGCTGATCTCTAACTCCTGCTCCACTTATCTGCTTCAAATTTTCTCTTGAAAGTTTCTTAATGTTTTTCATGATAATTATTTATTTTTTAAAATCCATGTAAATATATTATTTTTTACAAAATCAACAAATTTTTACTGAAATTTATTTAAAAAAACCAAATACTATAATTATTTATTCAATAATAAATAATTACAACAATGTTTAAACTTACCTTTTTAAACAAAGCTTATATTACTTTATAATAATATCATCTATTTTTTACTGATTTTCAAATTGCTTTTTTATCAGGAATCAAAGAGAAATTCATCAATTCCGGATACTACAGCACATCAAAAATAAAAAAGCAGTACACTAAATCTGTGTACTGCTTTTATTAAAGAAATAAATCTTTTATTATTTTTTATTTTCTCTTCTCTGGGCATCAAGTACTGCAACCGTTGCCAGGTTTACAATTTCATCTACACTGGAACGCATCTGCAATACATGCACAGGCTGTTTTAATCCCATCAGGATTGGCCCGATCACCTGCGCCACTTTCATTCCTCTGATGATCTTGTAGGAAAGGTTGGCACTTTCAAGATTCGGGAAAATGAAGGTATTGGCAGGAGTTGTTTCCAGTTTTGAGAATGGATAATCACTTAAATGATCGGCATTCATTGCAAAATCCGGCTGAATTTCACCATCAACCACCATTTTAGGATATTTTTCGTGAAGAATGCTTACCGCTTTCGCTACTTTTTTGGAAGTATCGGAAATGGCAGCAAAGTTTTCAAAACCAAGCATGGCAATTCTAGGCTCTATGGCAAAAGATTTCACTGTGATTTCTGCCATTTTAGCAATATTCACAAGGTCTTCTGCGGTAGGATTCTGATTGATGGATGTATCAGCGAAGAAAATAGGTTTCTTTTCTGAAAGAATCATCATCATGGCCGCTACTTTATCTACTCCTTTATCTTTTTCAATCACTTCTAAAACGGGACGAAGCACTGAAGTATAGTTTTTAGAAAAACCTACGATAAGTCCGTCTGTATCACCATGTCTCAGCATTAATGGCCCGAAATAATCTCTCTGGCGTACATATCTTTTTGCTTTGTACTCGTTCATTCCTTTTCTCTGGCGAAGTTTCCAAAGGGTTTCCCTGTATTTTTTCCTGTTTTCTTTCTGATCGTCGTCGCTTGGATCAATAATCGGAACATCCAGATTGATGCTGTAGCGTTCCATCTGTTCTTTGATGTATTTCTTGTCTCCCAAAAGACTTGGGAATGCAATGCCTTCTTCGTAAAGGATTTGCGCTGCCTTCAATACATTATATTCTTCGGCATTTCCTAAGGTAATTCTTTTCGGATTGGATCTTGCACGGCTCTGCATCATTCTTACGAGCTTTTCGTCTCGTCCCATTCTGTCGAGCAGCTGGTTTTCGTATTCTTCGAAATCCTCAATGCTTTTTCCTGCAATACCGCTTTCAATAGCTGCTTTTGCCACGGCACTGGATACTTTGGTGATAAGCCTGTTATCAAATGGTTTCGGAATGAAATATTCTCTTCCGAACTGTAAATTCTGAACATTATAAGCAAGGATTACCGCTTCCGGTACAGGCTCTTTCGCAAGATCTGCAATAGCATGTACGGCTGCCAGCTTCATTTCTTCATTAATTCCTTTTGCCTGAACATCCAACGCGCCACGGAAAATGTAAGGGAATCCCAGCACGTTGTTCACCTGGTTAGGATAATCACTTCTTCCGGTTGCCATGATCACATCTTTACGGGTTTCAAGGGCAAGATCGTATGCGATTTCAGGGTCAGGGTTGGCCAATGCGAAAACAATAGGATTCTCTTTCATGGTGGAAAGCATTTCCGGAGTCATTACGTTTCCTTTGGACAATCCGATGAAAACATCTGAACCTTTCACTGCATCTTCCAGTGTTTCAATATCTGTATTGGCAATAAAATCCAGTTTTTCAGGGGTAAGGTTTTCTCTTTTATGGTTGATCACTCCTTTACTGTCACACATCAGGACATTTTCTCTTTTCAGGCCTAAAGAAATGTATAAGTTGGTACAGGCAATGGCAGCCGCTCCGGCTCCGTTCACCACCATTTTTACTTCTCCGATGTTTTTATTGGCAATCTGTAAAGCATTGATTAAAGCAGCAGCAGAAATAATTGCTGTCCCGTGCTGGTCATCATGCATTAAAGGAATATCAAGCTCTTCTTTAAGTTTCTGCTCAATATAGAATGCTTCAGGAGCTTTAATATCTTCAAGGTTGATCCCACCGAATGTAGGTGCAATACCTTTTACAATCTGAATAAATTTGTCCGGATCTTTTTCATTGATTTCAATATCAAAAACGTTGATATCTGCAAAGATCTTAAACAAAAGACCTTTTCCTTCCATTACCGGTTTTGAAGCTTCCGCTCCGATATCTCCAAGTCCCAGCACAGCCGTTCCATTTGAAATTACGGCTACCAGGTTACCTTTTCCCGTATAATCGTACACCGTTTCAGGTTTATCATGGATCTCCATACAAGGAACTGCTACCCCCGGTGAGTACGCCAATGACAGATCTCTTTGTGACGAGTGTGGTTTTGAAGGAATAACTTCGATCTTTCCTTTAGGTTCGGCTTTATGATAATCTAACGCGGCCTGATTAAAGTTCTTTTCGTCGCGGTGGGTTTTACTTGACATAAAATTTTGTTTTTTATTAAAGTATATACTTAATATGGTAGTTTACTAAACTCTCGATGGGCTTCTGAACAACATGGCCCACATTTAAATGAAGTTCTGCCGCAACAGAGCGGAGAACATTTTCGTAATAATAAGCGATAGAGCCGATGAAATTGATCTCGGCTTCTTTTGATTCTTCATAGGGAATCACCTGGTATTCAAAGAAGTTTTTCATTTCTTCAAATACCATATTTTTAAAGTAAGGATGATCCTTTCTTTCCATTACAAATTTGTTGAAATCTGCCAGCCAGGCATTAGGTCTCGGACTGTGATACATGTTTTTCAAAGCCTCCTCTATTTTCAGTCCGTAAGTCTGCTCGAATTCTGCATGAAGATCTCCAGGCAGCTTTTTCATAAAATATCTGCGTACAAGCTGTTTCCCGATAGCACTTCCGCTTCCTTCATCTCCCATAAGAAAACCCAGGGAAGGTAATTCTATCTTAAGCTTTTCACCATCGAAATAGCAGGAATTGGAACCTGTACCTAAAATACATACCACAGCAGGCTTTCCGTTGTATGCGGCATAAGCTGCAGCCATAAGATCTTCTTTCACTGTAATTTCAGCTTTTGTAAAAATCTTTTTGAGTTCTTCCTCAATAGTTTCGCAGTTTTTTTTCACACCGCACCCTGAGCCATAGAAGAAAATCTTCGTTATGGAATTTTTAACCAGTATAAGGCTGCTGTTCTTTTCTATTTCAGGGACAATGAGTTCCCGGTTGATAAAATTGGGATTAAAGCCGATGGTTTCCGTTTTTAAAAACACTTTTTTGAAATCATCCAGTATTACCCAATCTGACTTGGTAGACCCACTATCAACAATAGCAACCATATTTTACATTTTAGTTTAAGGGTGCTAAATTATGAATTTATCTTCAAATAGCGTTTAAAAACAGACTGGAAGCTTCTAATGTTTTATATCAGTTTTCTGATTGTTGAATTTGAGCAGCCAGTCTTCAATTTCATCTTCCAGATAAGAACTCTGAAGCATGATGGCATTAATAAAATCATCAGGCACGGGCTCACCTGTGGAGTTTTCAAGATTCCACAATTCATCTGCCATATTTTCATATTCTGAATATACTCTTTTGAAGCGGGAATTCTCTCTCTCAAGAGCTTCAATATTTTTTTGCTGAAGCTGGAATTTTCTGTATTTGTTTTGACTTTTCATACAAATATTATTATAATTTGGGTCGTAAAAATTAAGGTAGTATGCGTTATAGCGCACATTACAAGATAGAAAAAACCATCAACACAAGAAGTTGAAAATGAATTTATTATCAGGTTTAAATTACATCATTCTGAGTATTAAATTTAGAAATTATTTTCGTTCAAAAAAATAATTTAACAACTTTTTTCATTGTTTAACATATACTTATCACAATATAATCTGATTAAAACTTACAGATCCCTTTAGCCATCAATGTTGTTATTGTTTTTACAATTTTTGAAATGTTACGAAAGGAATTTCTCATTCACGATTAACAGCCAAATCCAATGGGAGCATTGTGTATTATTTCTTTCAACATGCGTCTTTCAGCTTCAAAAACAACCATATATCACATTAAAAGCCAATACATTAAATCAATTTTTTACTTTAAAATAATCTTTTATTCTTACATTATTAACATATAGTTATAAATTTGCACATCATATATATTGAATGAGAGAATTACTAATACGCCAGAAACAGGTTTTGTTCTTCATTATAGCCGGAGGGCTTAGTGCTGTTGTAGAAATTGGAAGCTTCAAAGCATTCAGCACCTACCTTCCTCATTTCTTTGCCAGGGAAACCAATTTTCACGGCATTCATTATCCTTTAAGTAATATTTTCTCTACCTGCTGCGGGATCATCAGTAATTATTTCCTGAGTATCTGGTTTGTTTTTGAAAGAGGAAAGCATTCCAAAAGAAAAGAGTTTGCTTACTTTATGGTTGTTTCTTTTGTTTCAACTTTATTAAGCTTAGGTTTTTTCCAGATTTTTTACAGCTTTATATTTAAGGACAATATCAATTTGATTTTTTATACCTTAAGCCCGGAAATGATCAGTAAGATTTCGGCAATCCTGCTGGTTTCCATTCTCAATTATTCAGTAAAAAAGAAAGTAATTTTTAACGGTTAGGCGGTGACAAAAATTTTAAATTATCTCTGGAGATTTTGGCTGCTGCTGCTTGCATTTGTTTTAACAGTAACACTGGGAATCCCTGTTTATATTTTATCTTTCAGCAAAAAGCATTATAAATATGCTTACAGATTTATACGTATCTGGTGTTTCGGAATGTTCTATGGTATGGGTCTGAGATATGATCTTATTAATCTTTCCGATCAGAAAAAAGACAAAAGCAAACCATACGTTTTCATCTCGAACCATACTTCCATCATGGATATCATGCTTACCTGTATCCTGATGCCGAACCATCCCATATGTTTTGTAGGTAAAAAAGAACTGGTAAAGATCCCGATCTTCGGTACTATATATAAAAGAATATGTGTAATGGTAGACAGAAGCAGCGCAAGAAGCCGTGCAGATGTCTACAGAAGATGTGCTGAAAAAATGGAAGAAGGCAACAGCATCGCCATATTTCCTGAAGGCGGTGTTCCGGATGACACCTCCATTATCCTTGATGAATTTAAAGACGGAGCATTCACTTTAGCCTCCAAACACAACTCTCCGATTGCAGTGTATACTTTTATCGGGTTAAAGGAAATCTTCCCTTTCGATAACACAAAAGGCTATCCTGGAAGGGTAAAAGTATATTTCAACGGAATCATGGAACCATCAGATTCTCCGAGAGATCTGAAAACAGAAGCTTATAAAGAGATAAAAAAAACATTGCTGGAACGTTCTATTTAAAAGAAATAGTTATATTTGTTTGCGAAATTTTTAACAAACATGTCAAATTATTCTAAACAAACCAATTGGGGACAGTTTATCCCACTGGTTACTGTGTTTTTTTTCTGGGGATTTGTTGCTGCAAGTAATGACATTCTAATACCAGTTTTCCAAAAAGCCTTTAATTTATCCCAAACCGAAAGTATGCTCGTACAGATTTGTTTCTACGTAGCTTATACGGTGGGTTCTTTAATTTATATGGCCGTCTCAAAAAGTCTGAAACAGGATCTGATCAATAAAATAGGCTACAAAAACGGCTTAATTTTAGGTCTTCTTATTTCTGCAGCAGGAACTTTACTGTTCTATCCGGCAGCTAATATGGCATCGTTTCCGTTAATGATCTCCGGTCTGTTCATTGTAGGGCTAGGTTTCTCATTACAGCAGATTGTTGCCAATCCACTGGCCATTGAGGTGGGACCTACTGAAACAGGATCTCAGAGACTGACGATGGCAGGAGGAATCAATAACCTTGGAACAACCATCGGACCGCTTCTGGTATCATTTGCTATTTTCGGTTCCGCATCTACAGCCAATACGGAAGCAAGTATTGAGAGTGTAAAAATTCCTTATCTTATGCTTGGAGCTGCATTTGTTTTAGTTGCTATCATGCTTAAGTTTTCCTCTCTTCCTGCAATAACTCCTACCAATACAAAGGATACAGACGATGTAATTCCGGGGGACCACAAGACTTCTGCTTTCCAGTACCCGCAATTGGTAATGGGTATGATTGCTATCTTTGTGTATGTAGGAGTAGAAGTTTCTACAGCAAGTAATCTTCCTGCATATATGGAAAAAAGCTTAGGCTTTGAAACCAAAGATGTAGCGCCTTATATCTCATTATACTGGGCTTCATTGATGATCGGCCGTTGGACTGGTGCTGTAGAAGCATTTGATCTGAGTGCCGGATTCAAAAAGATCTTAAGATTCCTTGCCCCTTATCTTGCATTCGGAGTATTCTTATTAGTGAATGCCATTGCAAAGCATGATCTCTCTCCATTCTATGTTTATGGTGCTGTTATTATCGTAATGATCATTTGCGACATTATGAGTCAAGGAAATCCTGCCAGAATGCTTCTGATCTTCTCTTTAGCTGGTATTACCGCTTTACTGATCGGAATGTTCACAACAGGAATGGTATCCGTATACGCCTTTACAAGTGTAGGATTATTCTGCTCTACCCTATGGCCTTGTATTTTCGCTCTTGCGATCAATGGTCTTGGCAAACACACCAACCAGGGTTCAGGCTACCTGATTATGATGATTATGGGTGGTGGAATTGTGAGCTTTACGCAGGGATATATTGCAGATAAAACAAATATTCATTTCAGCTATATCGTAGGTGTTATCTGTTTTGCCTATCTTGCATTCTATGCAGTCCGTGTAACCGGGATCCTAAAATCTCAGGGCATTGATCTGGATAAAATCTCTAAAGGCAGTGGTCACTAGTATAATAAAAATAACATATAAAAAGAGATTTTGGGCAGGTGTATTACTTGCCCAATTTCTTTTGTTCTATGGCTTCTCGAAGTCCGGAACAGCAATCCGTTTCTTCGAACTCTTTTTTGAGTCCCAGAAAAAGATCCACCAGCTACTTTTCAGCTGGATCCCTTTTTCTTTCGGAGATCTCATCTACATTCTTCTGGGAATTTTTCTTCTATACCAGATTATTCTGTGTTTTAAAAAGAAAAGCAGAAACAAGGCTCTTTTAAAGCTTCTTGCCGCTATTAATATCTTCTACTTTATCTACCAGGTCTTTTGGGGGATGCTGTATTTCCAGACACCTGTTATAAAGAAACTTTCCAGCCAGAAAGAACCGGAAATAAGCAAAGCAAAAACATTAGCGCTGCGGTATCTGGAAAAATGCAAAATCACCAGGCAAAATGTACGTGAAGACAGGAACGGAGTATTTATTATAACTGACCTCACTTCTATCCAGACAGAAATTGTACGCCAGCAGGCACGGCTTCCGGAATACATCTCGAATAAAAATACCCCTCAGATTAATTCATTTAAACCCAGTCTCTTTAAAAATGTAATGAATTTTACAGGAATACTGGGCTATTATAACCCTTTTACCGCAGAAGCCCAATATAATGCAGAGCTTCCCCATACGTTCATTCCGTTTACCTCAGCGCATGAAAGCTCCCACCAACTGGGATTTGCTAGAGAGCAGGAAGCTAATTTTGTAGGCTATCTGATCGGAGTTAATTCTGCAAACCCGGATCTGAGATACAGCACTGAATATTTTACGTTAAAAAGCCTTTTAAGGTTTATTATTGAAGAGGACCCTGAATTCGTAAAAACAGTCCTTAACCAATATTCCCCAGCCATGAAAAGAGACAGAATGTATGAAAGAAGTTTTATATTCAGACATCAGGGCTGGCTGGACGATTTCTTTGGGTTTACCAACAATCTTTTTTTAAAGAGCAACCAGCAGGAAGGTTCGGTCACTTATTCTTATTTTATCGACCTTCTTTTAAACTATGAAAAGTAGCCAACAAAAAAAAGAATCGTATCAGGCGATACGATTCTAAAAACACAAATGATGAAAAAAAATTTATTACCTTGACTTGTTCCCTCATTCAAGGCGATGTAAAAGTACAACATATTTTATAAATACAAAAACATTTCTATTCTTTTTTTAAACTTTAAGAAAATTTTATGATTTTTTAAGTTTTTTTGAGTTCAATACTGAAAATTAGAATTTTAATAAAAAATATAATTCGGTGACCAATCGATATTTAAACTCATATTAGCCTATCAAAAAAGCATAAAATTAAACAAATGTTTAATAATAAAACATTGAGGTTTTTATTTATTTTCATAAATAGAAAAAATTAGAGTTATTTTCAAAATAAGGAAATAAAACCATTATAAGCTGTAAAAACAGTAGCCCAGAGAAAAAATTTCTTCCCATATTATCAGGATAATTTTCTTATTTTTAAATTCATTCAATAAAAATTACCAATTCACGAAATTTATTCCAGAGAATAATCAAACCGTTATTTCCTTTACCTCTTCAAATTAAAAATATTTTGTTCTAAGATTTTAATATTTTCCCTCTGTATCAGGATTTCATCTGTTATAACATCAAAAGACAGATTGAATTTATGCTAAAATAAGATTAAAAATACAAGAATATTTACACAAAATCAAGCATTTAACAACGGTATATCACTATCAAAAGAAAAAAACTTGTTTTTTTAAAACATCTGCGTATTTTAGTTAAAAATATTACTATGATTTTCGATAAACTAATCAACTATCTAAAACTCGATAAACAGGAATTTTCTTTTCAATTCAATTCTCATCCAAACTACCCATCTGCATTGGCTTTTAGTGATACACTGAACTTTATGGGCGTAAAAAATGATGCTTATGAACTTGACAAGGAATACTGGGACGAGCTGCCGGAAGAGTTTATCGCAATCGTAGATAATTCCTTTTCCCTTGTAAAGAAATCGGGGGCCAATTATTCGGTTTATTCCGAAAAGGCTAAAACGCTTAATAAGGAAGAACTTCATAATAAATCAACAAATTTTGTACTGCTTTTTGAAAAAACTGAAAATGCGGAAAATAAAACGGTTTTTAATTTCAAACCTCTTCTGTATGCTGTTTTTGCAATTATTTTGGGATATTCTTTTTTCACACAAACCCTATCCGAAGCTATTTTTAATGTTCTTTCCCTTGCAGGAGTTTACATATCCCTGGAGATTTTTAATCAAAAATTCGGAAATACTTCTACGGTAATTGGAAGTATTTGCGGAGATACTTCCGCCAAGCAGACTGCCAACTCATGTGATAAGATCATAAAGCAGGATAAAACAAGTATTTTAGGTTTAAAATTTTCAGATTTTTCCCTGATCTATTTTACAGGCCTGGCTGTACTGGGACTTTTCCTTCCGGCAACAGCTTATATTGTAAAAGGATTTACATTCGTTTCACTACTGGCAATTGGTTATTCTCTATATATCCAGGCTTTTGTGGAAAAAACTTTCTGCAGAGTTTGCCTTCTGATCATTTCAATTCTTGCAGGACAGTTAGCGCTTAGCATTATTTTCTTCCAGAACGCACCATTCAGCATAGGCATATTATTATTAACAGCCGTTCTGTGGATCCTTGCCTTTTCTGCGGTTTTATATTTCAGCAATATTCTTTCCCAGAAAGAAAGCCTTCAAAAATCAAATGCTAAAAACCTCAGATTTAAAAGAAATTATGAACTTTTTAAAAGTCAGCTTTTAGAAAATGAGAAAATAGAATTCCAGGACACAGAAACTTTTGTACTGGGAAGCAAGAACTCCAAACTTCGTCTTTCAATTATATCGAACCCTTACTGTGGTTTTTGTAAAGATGGCCATAAAATCATGGAAGGGCTTCTTGAAAAATACCCTGAAGATATTTCCGTACAAATCCGTTTCAATTATTCTCCGGAAAGGGCTGATGAAAGATACACTAAATTACTTTCGTCTTTTAAGAACATTTATAACAATGGATCCCAAAAAGAATTTTTAAAAGCTGTTGAAGAATGGTTTGAAACAAAAGATGAAAACAAGATCTTTTCTTTATCCGGATCGTCTGAAACGGAAGACCTGACTACGTTTGTTGAAATCACAAAAGACAACAGCAACTCAGGATTAAATTTCACTCCTATTTTCATTCTTAACGGTTATCAGTTCCCGGATAAGTATGATCGTGAAGATATCTGGTTCTTTGTTGATGAATTAATGGAGGATGAGGACCTTCAGTAGGAAATCCTCCAAATTTAAAAATTCATTATCTTAGGAAAAAATAAAAGCAGTTTCCAACAAATTTAAAAACCCTGAAAACTGACAATTCAATAACCATATGAAAAATTTAAAGAAGATGTCCTGATGATAAAATGCGGAGGCAACCAACAGTATTATTAACCCATGATCAGTTAAGTATAACAATGAATAAAGCAAAAATGTTGTCGCGATATGACGACATTTTATAATGAGTATAAATTTTGAAAAAATTCCCCTTTTATAAACAGCCTGATGGCAAAGACTGCGGACCAACCTGCCTCAGAATAGTGAGTAAATATTATGGCAGAAGTATTTCTTTGCAGCAGATCCGTGCACTTTCTGAAACCACCCGTGAGGGAAGCAGCCTTTTAGGACTGAGTGATGCATCAGAAAACCTGGGATTCCGCTCCCTTGGAGTCCAGATCGATTTTAATACGCTTGCAGAAGAAGTACCGTTTCCCTGTATTGTACACTGGAACAAGAACCATTTCGTTGTTGTTTACAAAATTGATAAAAATAATAAAGTATATATTTCAGATCCAAGTTACGGACTGATTACCTATACCCGTGAAGAATTTATCAAATCATGGATCGGGGAAAATGCCAACGAGAATACGGAAGAAGGAATCGCTCTCATCCTTGAAACTACACCCACATTTTTTCAGACGGAATTTGACACAGCAGAAAGTAAGGCCAGTTTCTCTTTTCTTTCCAAGTATTTATTTAAATATAAAACGCTTGTTATACAACTTGCCGTAGGTCTTTTGGCTGGAAGTTTACTTTCTCTGATTTTCCCGTTCCTTACCCAGAGTATTGTAGATGTTGGGATACAGAACCAGGATCTTAACTTCATTTATGTTGTTCTTCTTGCCCAGATCATGTTATTTCTTGGAAGAATGGGTATTGAAGTGATCCGAAGCTGGATTCTTCTCCATCTTTCTGCAAGAATTAACATTTCGATTATTTCAGATTTCTTTATCAAACTGATGAAGCTTCCTATAAGCTTTTTTGATACAAGAATGACCGGGGATATCATGCAGAGGATCAATGACCATCACAGAATTGAACAGCTTTTAACGAGCTCCTCTTTAAATACCCTGTTTTCGCTTGTCAATCTTATTATTTTCAGCATTGTTCTGTTATTTTATGATTACAGGCTATTTATCGTTTATCTTGTAGGAGCAGCCTTATATGTTGGATGGATCAGCTTTTTCCTCAATAAAAGAAAAGAACTGGATTACAAAAGATTCTCACAGGTTTCCCAGGAACAGAGTAAAGTAATTGAGCTTATCAATGGTATGCAGGAGATCAAGATGCATAACGCGGAAAAACAGAAGCGTTGGGATTGGGAATTCCTTCAGGTAAAATTATTCAAGCTCAGGATCAAATCTCTTTCCCTTGAACAATGGCAGTCTGTAGGTGGAAATTTTATCAATCAGATGAAAGATATTCTGGTAAGTTTTCTTTCTGCCAAACTGGTTTTAAGTGGAAACCTTACTCTGGGGATGATGCTTTCCGTGCAGTATATCATCGGACAGCTGAACAGCCCTTTGCTACAGCTTATTGATTTTATCAAGCAAACCCAGGATGCTAAAATTTCACTGGAAAGATTAGGTGAAATTCACGACAAAGATGATGAAGAAGACAAAAATGAACAGTATGCAACTGAGATTCCTCAAAAGGACATTGATGTAAATAATATGTCATTCCGTTACATAGGGTCTGATGTTCCGGTATTCGAAGATCTCAGTCTCAGCATTCCTTATCAGAAAACCACAGCTATTGTGGGGGCGAGCGGAAGTGGAAAAACAACTCTTTTAAAACTTCTGATGAAATTCTACGAACCTACTGCCGGAGAAATCAAACTTGGCAACACCCAACTGAAAAATATTTCACCGAGATTCTGGAGGGATCATTGCGGGGTAGTAATGCAGGAAGGATATATTTTCAATGATACTATTGCCAATAATATTGCGGTAGGCGAAGACTATGTTGATAAACAGAAATTGAGGCGTGCCGTAGAAATTGCAAATATCAAGGATTTCATTGAAAGCCTTCCACTGAGCTATAATACAAAAATTGGAAACGAAGGTATAGGGGTCAGCGGTGGACAAAAGCAAAGGCTTTTCATTGCCAGAGCCGTTTACAAATCGCCGGAGTTCATCTTTTTTGATGAAGCCACTTCTGCATTGGATGCCAATAATGAAAAAGTGATTATGGAGAATCTGGAGCAGTTCTTTAAGGGAAAAACAGCTATTGTCATTGCTCACAGATTGTCAACGGTAAAACATGCCGATAAGATCATAGTTTTAGACAAAGGTAAAGTAGTAGAAGAAGGTAACCATGCTGAACTGGTTGCTTTGAAGGGAGAATACTACAGACTGGTGAAGAATCAGCTGGAATTAGGAAATTAATAATATCCTTCCCGGAAATAAGGGAAATTTTATCTCAGAAAATGAAAGAAGACATTTTAGACAATATTGAACTCCGCTCAGAGAGTGTCCAGGACATTCTTACCCAGCCTCCTCATTGGATGATACGCTGGGGAAACAGCATCATATTAATTATACTTTTGCTTATCCTTGTGATGAGCTATATCATCAAATATCCGGAATTTGTTGCAGCGCCCGTTATCGTAACCTCACAAAATCCGCCTGAAAAAATAGAGGCTAGAACAAGCTCAAAGATTGAAAAGATTTTTATTAAAGATCATCAGGAAGTAAAGAAGGATGATGTATTAATGGTTATGCAGTCCACAGCAAACTATAAAGATGTTCTGGAGCTGAGAAAACTTATGGATTCTATTGCTCCCAACCAATTGGGCTCTTTCCCGATTGCACAGACATCAAGATTCAAGCTTGGAGAACTGCAGGGTGATTACAACAGTTTTGCAAAAGCTTTCCAGGATGAAGAACTCTTCACAAGGCTTCAGCCTTATGCGCCGGAAAATCTTGCCGCTAATCAGAGTATCGTAGAATACAGGGGAAGAATCGCAACATTAAAACAACAGAAAAATCTGGAGCTGGCTAAGTATGAATTATCAAAGAAAAGCTACCAGAGATCACAGGAACTTTACAATCAGGGAGTAATTGCATCTGTGGAACTTGAAAATGAAAAAATAAAATATCTTCAGGCTCAGCAGAACCTTGAAAATCTCAATATCTCTATTTCCCAGATTGAAGAAGGAATTTCCAATGTAAATAAAACAAAAAGTGGCGCAGCCATCAATACGGAAAAGGACAAGATCACCTACTCTTCACAGACTTTACAGCTTTTTGAACAGCTGCGTAAATCCTTAAAACAATGGGAGCAGAATTATCTTGTGATTTCTTCTACAGACGGAATGGCAAGTTTTCAACAGTTTTTTGGGGAAAACCAATTTGTAAAAGTGGCAGAACCTATTTTATCTATCCTTCCTAACAACAAAGAAAAACTGGTAGGAAGAATGTCGGTTCCCACTGTTAACTCCGGAAAGGTCGCTACAGGCCAGAAAGTACTCATTAAACTTGACAATTACCGTTTTCAGGAATATGGCATTGTAGAAGGAAAAGTCCAGAATATTTCTCTTACCCCTGACGATAAAGGAAATTACTACGTAGATGTAATTCTTCCAAAAGGATTAAAAACAAGTTATAACAAAAATCTTAAGTTTGATAAAGAGCTTAGAGGAAATGCGGAAATCGTAACTCAGGATTTAAGATTAATTGAAAGATTTTTCTATCAGATCAGAAAATTATTGGGCTACCAAAGTTAATTTGCTTTATTACAGATAAAATAGAACCGTAGTTACTTTAAACTGCGGTTTTTTTGATGAACAAAAGATTAAAACTTATATCTGATAACTTCTGATTAATAATAAAAAATTATATCAAGTACAGGATAAATCAAATTCTCATTTACTATAATCATATTCTCATTCGTAATGATTAATTACCCACGTAGTAATTAAGTTTGCATCTGAACTACAGATATGATCGCTATTCCCTCTTTTATTCAAAAAAAACTACTCCTACTCCATTTCATCATCTCTTGCTTTTCATTAGACATAAAAAATTCTAATGATACATTAATAGATTTTAGGATGTTCGGAATAACAACTAAGAAAAGTCCTCGCAATAAAAAATTTAATTTTGTATATGCCAATCTATTAATAAAGGAGTATAAAATTAAAGACATAAATAGAGAAAAAAATGCCACTAATTTTCAGAAAGCAGATAACTTTTTTTTTCATACCATCAGTGTAAACATAATTTTGATTTTTTGCCTTTTTTTTATATGCAGCATTTTAGCCGTTACTCTATATATGAGTCTGCAACAATATAAACGCAGGATTAATATAAAACAAAAATATTATGAAGATGTCATTTTGCAGCTAAAAGAGCAAATTATTCTAAACCAAAATCAAGCTGATGAAAATAAAAGAAATACAGGCAGTAAAGATGATTTTGAGATAAATAAAATTTTTGGCGAAACTGCCTTTCAACAAATGTTAGGAAAGTTTTTAGAAATTGAGAAAAATAAAGAATTTCTGGATCCGGATTTCAAACTTTCATATTTGGCAAAAAAATTAGATACGAATACCACATATCTTTCTTCTTTTTTCAATAACTTTTTAAAAAAGGGATTTAACCAGTATCTCCAGGAAAAAAGAATAGAATATTTGCTGGAACTTCTAAAAAAAGATTCTAAATACACTAAATATACAGTACAGGCGATCTCAGAACATATTGGGTACAAAAGCTCTTCTGCATTTTCTAAAGTATTCAAGCAACATATGGGAATTAGCTATTCGGAATTCATAAAGGGCTGATTTTTTTTGCCTGATTTTTCTAAGCTGTGTGAATTTATAAATTCACACAACTCAAATTTCGTGCTGGAAGTAACTTAAAGTATTTTCGCGCCTTAAAAGGCGGTTTTCCGAAAAGCCTTCAATGAGTAGGAATTATTAAAAATCTTCAAGTATGAAAAAAAAATTATCATTCTTTTTTTTAATCTTATTTTGGCTGACATCTTTAGCCCAAAACAGCAATGTCTGTTTTAATCGACTGCACAATAGTTTTGCAGAAGCCCTGATTCCCGTAAATCAGTGGAACGGCTCAACAGTTTCCTTCAAGATTTATTTTACAACCGGTGGACTTTTTAACGGGTATAATTACAATGTTAATAATTTGACTAAGGTTACCAAAAACGGCCAGGAATATTATCACCTAAAAGTAGGAACAACACAGGATTACAGCAACCAGACTTTAGTTTATGAGGTAAGCAGTCCTTCGGATGCGGCAGTTTCCGGTACCTTAGCGCCCATTCCACAAAGCGACTGGAATGATTATACGAAGCAGGAACAATGTGTTGATAAAGCCAATGTTTGTTTCAACCGTCTGCATAATGGTTTTGCAGAAGCCTTAATTCCTGTAGATCAATGGAGTGGAGACACTACGGTGAATGTCAAAATTTATCTTGCCAATGGTGGACTTTTTAACGGGTATAATTACAATGTTAACAACCTGAATAAGGTTACAAAAAACGGCCAGGAGTATTATTACATAAAAGTAGGAACATCACAGGATTACAGCAACCAGACTTTGACTTATGAGGTGAGCAGTCCTAAAAATGCAGCCGTATCAAATACGTTGGCGGCAGTTCCGCAAAGCGACTGGAATAATTATACAAAGCAAGTGCAATGCATTGATAAAGCCAATGTTTGCTTCAACCGTCTGCATAATGGTTTTGCAGAAGCCCTGATTCCAGTAAATCAATGGAATGGAGACACTACGGTAAGCTTCAAAATTTATCTTGCTGATGGCGGACTTTGGAACGTATATAATTACAATGTTAATAACCTGATTAAGGTTACAAAAAACGGTCAGGAGTATTATTATATAAAAGAAGGGACATCACAGGATTTTATCGGTCAGACTTTGACTTATGAAGTGAGCAGTCCTAAAAATGCAGCAGTATCAAATACGTTGGCGGCAGTTCCGCAAAGCGACTGGAATGATTATACGAAACAAAAACAGTGTGTTGATAAAGCCAATGTTTGCTTCAACCGTCTGCACAATGGTTTTGCAGAAGCCCTGATTCCTGTAAATCAATGGAATGGAGACACTACAGTGAACTTCAGAATTTATCTTTCAAATGGTGTATTTTGGAACGGATATAATTACAATGTTAATAATTTGACTAAGATTACAAAAAATGGTCAGGAGTATTATTACATAAAAGCAGGAACATCGCAGGATTTTACCGGTCAGACTTTGACTTATGAAGTAAACAGCCCTAAAAATGCAGCAGTATCCAATACGCTGGCGCCACTTCCGCAAAGCGACTGGAATGATTATACGAAGCAGGCACAATGCGTTGATAAAGCTAAAGGAATATGTTTTAACAGGAACAATAACAATTACACCATTTTCATTCCAAAAAATCAATGGAATGGAAGTAATGTCACTATTAAATATTATACCCCTGCCGGAGTGTTTTGGGCAAGTCAGAATTTTTCTAATTTAAATACTGAGATCCATAATGGTGTTTTATGCTATAAAATAGCAACTACCTTTCAGCTTAATTCAGATGTAATTATTGAAGCAGGCAGCCCTGCTAATGCATCTGTACATGCTTATTTACAACCTGTTCAGGAGGCTTGTGTAGGGAATGCAGGCTGTACTTCCTCTATTACACCAGCTTTTACACAAGTAGCACCAGTATGTTCAGGAAGTTCATTTACTTTGCCTGCAACATCTGATGAAGGTATTACCGGAACGTGGTCTCCTGCAATTAACAACCAGGCTACTACTACTTATACTTTTACACCAGATGCCGGACAGTGTGCTTCTACAAACACTATGACAGTAACCGTGAACTCTCCTGCTAATTTGGTATTAACATCAGGTAATAGCACACAGACAGTAGAGGTAAACAATGCTATCACTCCGATAGTATATACTTTTAACGGAGCTACAGGAGCTTCCGTAACGGGGCTTCCAGCTGGTGTTACAGCTACAGTAAACGGAACAGCGGTTACTATCAGCGGAACAGCTGCAACAGCCGGAACTTACAATTACACTGTTACCGTTACAGGAGGATGTGGCCCTGAAAATTTGCAGGGAACAATTACGGTTATAGCTGCTAAAGATTGGAAACTGGCTCCTAATTCTTACATCTTTACAGGAAAAGATGATAATGGAAATGAGGCAGACGGGCTTTATATTCCAGTGAAAAAAGCATATAAGATGTGGCAGGATAATGTGACATATTTAAACAGTACTTCATTACCTCAAGGTACGATAACTGCTGATGTGTTATGGGAAGATACCCCGGGTTTAATTAAATCAGGAGAAAATTATTCACTTGAAATGACAGGAGAAGCTGAAAATGCAAAAATTAAAGTTCCTATTAAGAAATCGTTTGAAGGGAACGCAGTAATTGCATTTAAAGTAAATGGAGAAATTCAGTGGTCCTGGCACGTTTGGGTAACCGATGACCCTACGAATGGTTCAAAATACAGAAGTTATGGTGATGAAGCAAGACTGCTCAAAAATGGTACCCAAGAAAGAATCCCTGATTCAGATTGGGGCTGGATGGACAGAAACCTGGGAGCTTTAGGAGCTTCTATTACAGGGACAGATCAATATGACAAAAACGGAGGTTTACTTTACCAATGGGGAAGAAAAGACCCTTTTCCTCCACTTATTACCAGAGGGAATATTTACTATGAAGTTTCAGGTTCAATAGGAAAAGTAAGAGATGTAAAGGCTAGCCTGGAAAATGGGGCTAACTATAAAATACTTACCGACATAGCGATAACCGTGCCCAAAGCACAAGCGTATATAACATATAATTTACCGCTTTCTATAAAAAACCCATTGAGTTTGATATATTCAGATGCACTTCATTATGATGGCGTCTCATCTTCCAGATATAATTGGTTTGGTTATATTAATGGGACAAGTGTAAACCCATCTAATAATGCAAGAGTAAATTTTTGGTCGGATAATGCACAGGGAAATATAAACAATTCAACCGAAACCACAATGACGGTTAAAAATGTTTATAGAAACAAAGAAAAGTACGATCCTTGTCCAAATGGCTGGAGAATCCCTTCTATGCTTTCGGCTTTTACAAATTATGATATGCCCTTAAACAGATCTCCTTTTGGGCCAAAATATAATGAAATAGCTAACCAATTTTATACCAGCAACTCAGCAAGTAGTTATAACGCTACTTTGCAAATTGGAGCAAGCCCTTTTTATGGTTTCATAAAACCGGATTACAGTAGATACCCTACTTACCCTAGTCAATTGAAAAACATTAAAGTATATTCCAATATAGGGGTTGATATGACTAATTTTAGCGGAGATAATCTAGGCCTATTTCCAGGAACCGGAAAAATTTTATGGAGAATGCTTAATGAAGACTCCTATGGAGATATGCACCAAACAAGATTATGGACTGCTACTATGGCGAGAACAGTCTTTGGGGGCTCTAATTCAGGTAGTACTTCTAATACCGCAAAAGGGTTGTTGATTATTCCGGAAAATGAACCCAATTCAAGTAATGATAAACCAGACCCAGGTTTGCCTAATGTTATTGGTAGGTACTCCTATGATCCTATGTTCCCGATGCATACTACAGACGCTGCCGGGTGCCGATGTATAAAAGATCCTTTATATAAGGATAATGATTATAATTTCCCTACAGAATTCTTTACAGATCAAAAGAACTATGGAAAAGAATATATAAGTCAGCCAAACTCTTATCAAAAAGTAAAAAACACGGCTGAATTTACCATAGAAATTCCTGTTTCAAAGGCAATTGCTATGCAAAATCAGTATATGAATAACCTGGAAATTCTGAATCCTGTAAGTTATAACAACTTAAAAGCTAATGTACATTGGAGTAATAATACACAACTGATTAAAAACATTTCAGTGCTTAATTCTTCTCCTACATCATTAGCGGCTATTTCAGATTCCAAGATTAAGGTTCTTATTAATCCAAACCAAAGCGGTAATGCTATAGTAACGCTTCATAATGGCAGTATAGATAATCCAGTTTACTGGAGCTGGCATATTTGGATAACCGATACGGAAGTGGGCTCTTATTTATATACAACTGATATAGGTGATCCTGCTGCTCCCAACTTTGTAAATTACGTTAAGGGATTATCCAGTAATGCAGTGAAGCAAGCCCAGTTTATGGATAGAGATTTAGGAGCGCTGCAGGTGTTACCTTCGTCTTTACAAACTCAAGGTGCTCCTACAGCAGCTGAGTTGTCGCAAATTCAAAATTCGGCAGGCTTACATTACCAATGGGGCAGAAAAGATCCTTTCCCTGTGTTCCACGAAAATGTAAACAACAACAAAACAAGTGTTTTCCTGGGAAGAGCCAACGCAGATGGAAGTATTACTTATAGTGAGCTTACAGCTGACACTTTTGAAAATGCAGAAAGTAATTATATTATTCCATATAATACATATGCCAATAGCGCTAATGTTTTAGGAATCGATAAAACTGCTGATAAAATTGCTAAAGTTTTAGGATACTCTGTTAAAAATCCTTTGGTATTTATGATTCCTAGTGCTTTAAATACTTATAATGGGGTTAGAACAATGGGAACAGACTGGTTAATTAATCAGGCTAGTCAATTCCCTGAGCGCTGGGGTAAAGGAACCAGCAAATCACCATTTGACCCTTGTCCGGAAGGCTGGAGAATACCGGATGCCGATTCCACTAATGATTCGGAGACTGGTTTAGGCGGATCTCTATGGTACAAAAAGAATGTTTTTGTTGCAGGAAAAAATGCAGTAAATGATTATTTAGGCACCCCTATTAAAAATGGAAATACCATTTTAGGATACGCTTTCCAGAACCCGGCATATAAAGTTGGTAACTATGGAACAACCGGTATAAGAGGAAACCGCAGTATAATATTCTCTTCGGACCCATCTATACCAACTAAAGTAGAATTTGGTAATGGAAAAAGATGGACTGCTGCATTGCGCACTTCTTATCAGGGAAGGCCCGTTTCTATGACTTTTAGTACTGCTAATAATAATGTATTTTTATCGGATAGTGATAACAGTCAGTATTTCGGAGCTCCTTGCCGATGTGTTAAGATTCTGTCCAGAAATGGAAAAGAAGAAGGATTTACCCCTGATGATGTTACAATTCCTGTACAGTCAGATGCAATAAGCAAAGCCGGCAATGTATTTACGGAAAAAGAAATTAAGAAAAAAATTGAGCAGAAAAAGCTTAATGTTTTCCCAAATCCTGTAACCGATATTATTAATATAGATGCTAAAGACAGCCAAGATTATTATTATCAGATATATAACTTGTCTGGTCAGCTTGTGAAAGAAGGTAAATTTGAAAATAATAAAACAAATCTCTCCAACTTATCATCAGGCGCATATATTATTAGAATAAATAATTCTGAGCAAGTTGTGAAGATTATTAAAAAATAATACCTACCCTAAGGCTGCTAACAAATGTTAGCAGCCTTTTTTATAAGATGTACTATTCCTTATATATAAAATTAATGACGAATTACTCAACATTAAAAATCAGTCGCATTTAAGCTTAAGAGGATGATATCTTACTTACAATATTAAGCCCTTACGAATCTTAATACATTTGAGCCAAGGAATATATTTTAAATTCAAAAAAGACCTGTGTTATATCAAAAATCAAGGCACAAAAAAACTCTCTTTTTCAAGAGAGTTAAATTGCTGATTACAGCCTTTATTTGTAGCGAAGACGGGAATTGAACCCGTGACCTCAGGGTTATGAATCCTGCGCTCTAACCAACTGAGCTACCTCGCCGTTTTGGTGGTGCAAATATAGAAAATATTTGCTTACTACCAAAATTATTTCAACTTAAAATATTCCAAAACATTGCCCACGTGGTCTGGTTTATTGATTATCTTATTGTTAGCATCTAAAATAAAATACGTAGGTGTTGCATGAACATTATAGGTATCTACATAACTGCTGTTCCATCCTCTTAATTCGGAGTCATTGATCCAGGGAAAAGCAGCTATCTTTTGTGTGTAGGAAGTTTTGTCCGTATCTAAAGATAAACCTACAATCTGTATATTTTTTGCCTTTAAATCATTATACTTCGCTAAAAGCTGAGGCAGTTCACTTTCGCAATGTGAGCATGTGGACGACCAGAAAACAATGATCTTTTTATCAGCCTTTACATCGTGCAGTGATTTTGCAGATGTATTTACCGGAGACTGGAATTTAACGTTAGGGAATAGTGCTCCCATTTCAACATTGGCATTGGATTTTAAAGTGGATGCAAGCCTGTCAGTGATGGTACATTTAAGATTCTTTGCAAGTGTAAGATACTTGGTTTTGTACTCTTCCATGTCATAGGCATCAAAGATATCAATAAGCTCTGATAAAACGGTCTGCCCCCTTGGAGTTTCAACCTTTAAGCGCTCTAAAAGGGTGTCTACAGAACCAGTAACATTGGTATTCCCTCCTGAGTTAAGATATGAGACCAACACCGGTCTTAAAAGTGAAGAAGACTCAAGCATATCATTGGATTTATCCAGGAAGTTAACAATGTCATCCGGGGTAGTCTTTTTAGTCTGATCGGTTGAATTAGACAAAAACTTATTGTAATTGGTATTATAATAAGAAATAAACGGATGCTGGGCCGCATCAATAGTGTTACTCGTTCCGGCCAGTCTTTCTATTTCAGTTTTAAGGGCTTTACCGAAGTCTGTATTGTCCTTATAATATTCTTTGATCTGTGCGAGTGCGGGAAGGATAAGTTCTTTCTTCTGAGAACCTTCCTGCTGCTTACTCATGAGATCGTTAACTTCATCAAGATAGATAACATCTTTAACCTTATTATTCTGAACATCCATCTTAATGCTAACATTTTTATTCTCCGAAACAAAACTTACCGCATTATTTGAAGCAGGAAAATATACCTTCATCATCCCCATATAATGGTTTGGATATTTGAAGGTCCATGTATTATTCTTGCTTTGTTCTTTGGTAACGATTATATCTTTTGAACCGTTTAATGTATATAGAATAGCGTCCTGGTCTTTAAATTCTGCCGGAGCCTGAATTGTAACTGTAAACTGAGCCTGCAGAGAAAATGCAGATAATACTGCAGATAATATATATATCTTTTTCATAGAGTAAAAATAAAAAAACTCTCTGATTAATCAGAGAGTTTAATGGTATTTTAATAAAATTTTAGGCTTTTTGGCTCTTCAATTTTTTTGTATAGTACATAATAAATGCAATTGCAACAATCGATAGCAGATAAACATACATATCAATAGGTGATGCAGGTCCTCCAGGTCCTACAACGCCGGTGTTTCCTCCTCCTGGTACTGGTGGTATTTCATCATCTGCTTTGACTAGAAGTGTTCCGAAAAAGAAAAGAGCAAGTACTAGTTTATTAATAGTTTTCATAATATTTATTTTAAGATTTTAGTGTTAACGGTTTCTCCTTTATCAGAAACAATTTTTACAACATAAGAATTTTTTACAGCTCCATCAAGCTCTATTACAAAATCCCTAGATGCATCAACTGCCTTTTTAGAAATAACCAGTTTACCGCTCATATCATAAACTTCAATATCTGCCTTTTTCCAGTTTGGATCAAATCTAACAATATAGTTACTAACCGCTGGATTGTACACCACCAACGTTCTTGAAGGTGCTGTTGTATCTTTTGTTCCCAGTACTACATTGCTTGGTTCGCCATAATATAAATCATAAGAAGCAACAGCGTTAGGTGCAATTCCGTCTTGTGTTGCCGGCTGCAAAGTACCATTTGATGCTTTATAGTAGAAACCTACACCTGCGGATAACAAATGAGTTCCTGCTGGAACCAGCTCTCCGTTTTCTCTGATTTCAAATTTATATGATTTTACTTTACCGGTATCGTAATTTACCAGTTTAACGTTCTTACCTTTAAAGTTATTTTCATTGGCTTCATTAATATATAACCAATATTGACCTGTGTAGTTTGTATCATAACCACCATTCAAAGCTTCTTCAAATGTACCGATAATGTTACTTCCTGCCGTTGCCTGAACTGTAGTTGCTACAGAAGTCTGGTGACCAGTAACAGCACTCGGTGATACTACATAATATGTTCTTGCAATCTCTTTTCCGCTGGCATCTAAACCAATTACTCCAAGCTGTTTTATTGTGCCTTCAGTAACTTTTGCACCATTCCTTGCAGCATTAACATCGTAACCAACAGTTTCTGCTCTTGAGACACTTTTGAATCTTCTAAGAGTATTAAAATCCAATGTTTGAGGTACATTTGATCTTAATTTCAATACAAAAGTCTGCATTGGTTTAATCATTACACTTACATCACCAACAGGAATTTTTGTCGTTGCATCATAAGTAGTAATCAGTGCCCCAGTACTGTAAGCATTCCCTTGCGAGCCTACAACTACAGTTCCCGGATCATACCTTACACCCCAAATGTTACTAATATTATTACCATCACTAACTCCTCCGGACACCGGTTCTGGATATCCTATTCTCGATAAGTCGATATTCGTTAAGAAAGGATTTCCAAACTGGTAAATATTTTTACCATAAGAATTCAACCAAAGAGAGGCTGAACTTTCGAACTGATCCTGAAGATAAGTGTTATATCTTTCATTATACCCGTTAGTAGCATTACCATTGGTCCCAAAGTTAACATTCCCTCCATTTTGAAGAGTTACAGGAGCTGCCAATGTAGCATAAGGGCGGCCATTAATAGTATGCATAGCACTACTTACGTCTAAATTGTCATTACTAGACCCAAGCATAAAATACCCGGAAGGATCACTTGTAGGAACACTTAAATCTGTAAAATCAGCTACAGCTGCCAAGTTGTTCATGGTTAAGATTTCATTCCTGCTTCTTCTTACCGTTCCGAATGTTTTACCCAATTCAGTGGATAATGTACTTAAGGCTTTACCAAAGAAAGGCATACCAACTTGTTGATAGTAATTTCCAGTACCATGTTTCTTGGTTCTGAATTCTTTACTTACGATTCCAGTAATGTCGGTTTGACTTAAACCATTAACATATAACTGCCCGTAAGTAGATGCGTCGTCAGTATTTCCAGGAGTATTAAGCCTTAAAATGATGTTTCCACCATTAGTTTTAGGACTACCCGCTCCCGCTCCAGAAATTGTTTTAATAACATCTCCGGTAACACCTGCGATCATTACATTACCGTGAACGTCAAGGATACCATTATCTCTTGTCTGTACACCTCCACCACTGTAGACGAGGGTGCCTTCGCTCACATACATATTAGCATTAGTGTCAACATGACATAGTATCTGCGCCTGAACAGAGTAACTAATTGCTAAAAGACCTATAGCAAATAAACTTTTTCTCATTGTATATAATTATTTGTGTGTTAATACAATCTTCACCCGCAAAGGTAAGACTTTTTTTTAAAGAAAAAAAAATATTTTATTTATTAACAAAAATATTATCCTCCGTTAATACGATTTCTTTCTCTTCACCTATTGAAAACATATAGTCTTCCAGTACTTTTTCCGTTGTTCCCCTCAAGCCTCTGGCCCCTAATCCTTTTTCGATGGTTTCTTCTACAATCTTTTCAATAGCACCGTCTGTGAAAACCAAATTCGTGCCATCCATCTTGAAAAGCTCCACAAACTGATTGATGATGGAATTCTTAGGCTCTTTCATGATTCTTACCATCGTTTCTTTGGTAAGTTTATCCAAGTAAGTAATGATCGGGAATCTTCCTAAAAGCTCAGGAATCAATCCGAAAGAACGAAGATCAATGGCATTGATGTGGGTCAGTACGTATTCATCTTCATCAGTTTTGTTTATTTTTTCCGAACTGAATCCAATGGCCTGCTTATTCATTCTTCTTTCAATAATCTCTTTGATCCCGTCAAAAGCACCTCCTGCAATAAACAGAATATTTTGGGTATTTACCTGAATATATTTCTGATCCGGGTGTTTTCTGCCTCCCTGAGGCGGCACATTTACGATGCTTCCTTCCAGAAGTTTCAATAGTCCCTGCTGCACACCTTCTCCGGAAACATCTCTTGTAATGCTTGGATTATCAGATTTTCTTGCAATTTTATCAATCTCATCAATAAATACAATTCCTCTTTCTGCTTTTTCCACATCATATTCGGCAACCATAAGAAGCCTTGAAAGGATACTTTCCACATCTTCCCCCACATAACCTGCTTCCGTAAGAATAGTAGCATCTACAATACAGAACGGAACATTAAGCTCTCTTGCGATGGTTTTTGCCAGAAGGGTTTTTCCGGTACCGGTTTCGCCTATCATAATGATATTTGATTTTTCCAGTTCCACCTCCCTGTTTTCGTCCTGAGCATGAAGCAGTCTTTTATAATGATTGTATACTGCAATTGAAAGCTGTTTTTTTGCCTGATCCTGTCCAATTACATATTGGTTAAGAAATTCTTTGATCTCTTTAGGTTTCTTAAGCTCGTCTATATTGGCTGCAGGAGAAGCCCCTGTTTTAGAAACGCTGTCTTTTACGATAACATGCGCCTGTTCAATACAATTCTCGCAGATAAAGCCACTTTGCCCGGAAATAAGCATCTGTACTTCATTTCTTTTTCTGCCGCAGAAAGAACATTGGTTTGAATTCATACTATATAATATATGTTAAAGAAAATCGTAAAAAATTTCTTTTTTACGATTGTGTACTTTTTAAGAATTAATAATTGAGTTTTGGATCTCTTTATATTCTTCGTCTGTTAATTTCAGTCTTTCATTTCTGAAGTTCATATCTTCCATCTTGTTTAAAGGAATAAGATGGATGTGTGCATGAGGAACTTCAAGTCCTACTACAGCTACCCCCACTCTTATACAGGGTACTGCATTTTTAACCTTTTTGGCAACCTTCTGGGCAAATCCCCAAAGATTTTTATATTCTTCGCTTTCCAGATCAAAGATCAGATCAACTTCTTTTTTAGGAATTACCAGTGTATGTCCTTTTACCAAAGGCATAGCATCAAGAAATGCTATAAAATTCTCGTCCTCAGCAATTTTATATGAGGGGATTTCACCGTTAATAATCTTCGTGAATATACTGCTCATTTTTTAGAAGTTAAATATTAGATGTTAGAATAATTTAATTCCGGACATTATTCCGAAAACTATAGAGTGATGTCTAATACCTCGAAAGACAGTTTGTTCCCGTTTGGCAATGTAATATCTGCCGTTTCGCCAATTACTTTTCCCAGTAATCCTTTTGCGATTGGTGTATTCACGGAAATCTTACCTGTTTTAAGGTCGCTTTCATTATCCGGCACTAATGTAAACACCTGCTCCTGATTAGTAGCATTGTTTTTAAGTTTTACCGTAGTAAGGATTGAAACCTTTGAAGTATCTAACTGACTTTCATCTATGATCTTGGAATTTGCAATAACATCTTTAAGCTTGGAAATTCTCATTTCAAGCATACCCTGAGCTTCTTTAGCAGCATCATATTCAGCATTTTCAGATAAATCTCCTTTATCTCTCGCTTCTGCAATCTGCTGGGTGATTTTTGGTCTTTCTACAGTTTCCAACTGTTCCAGCTCAGCTTTCATTTTTTCTTGCCCCGCCTTTGTTACATAGCTTGCCATAATTTTCTAAATTTAGTTTTGGTATAAAAAAATAATCCGACATTTGCCGGACAATGTTTTGCGTGTTATAATCGTTTAACTTTTACAAATATATAAAAATTTAAATTGAAATGAAAAAAACTTTTTCAATCCTATCTATTTTAACACTACTGATTTTCAGTAATTTAACCATAAACTCATGCGGAAGCAGGGAAGATACTGTAAACTGTTTCCCCAACAACCCTATCAACGTAACTTTAAACCTGAATCTGCCTGCCTATAATAATCTTAACTATGACGGAGGCTGGATTTATGTAAATGAACAGCAGTCCGGAACAAGAGGCCTGATTATAGTCCGTGCCGGAGATACATTTAAAGCATATGACAGAAATGCTCCCCATCTTTGTCCTGATACCAATACGACCCTTGAGGTAAAGGATAATATCAGTATTCTGTGTCCTAAAGACAATACCCGCTGGATTTTGAGAACGGGACAGCCGGAATCAGGAGCGGCCACTTCCCTTCCTCCTAAAACATATCCGTACAATTATGATGCTGCCAGTAAAACCTTAAACATTTATTTCTAAATGAAGATTGTTATACAAAGAGTTTCCGAAGCCTATGTAAAAGTAGACGGAAAAATTGTAGGGGAAATCGGAAAAGGGCTAATGCTGTTGACAGGAATTGATGAAAATGACGAAAAATCTGATGCAGACTGGCTTGTTCAGAAAATCTTAAATCTGAGAATATTCGGTGATGAAGATGATAAACTTAATCTTTCCGTAACAGATATTGCGGGAGAAATTTTATGTATCAGTCAGTTTACCCTCATTGCAGATTATAAAAAAGGCAACCGCCCCTCTTTCATCAAAGCGGCAAAACCGGACAAAGCCATTCCTCTTTTCGAATATTTTAAAGAAGAGCTGGCTAAATCAGGATTAAAAACAGAAAGCGGAATTTTTGGCGCAGATATGAAAGTCTCCCTGATCAATGATGGTCCTGTAACAATTGTGATGGATTCAATCACAAAAAGCTGAAAAACGTTACGATGCATTGGCTAAAAAATTAAATAATTGAATCATTTCTTAAATTTCACAAAAATGTGATTAATATTTCTCGTTAAAATTATATATTTGGTTTACAACCATTTAATATTAATATTATGAGAACAAAATTTAGACTTTTCACATTATGTGTCTTCATTTTCCTGCTTTCTTTCGGGCAGAAGAATGACCGTTCAAATTCTAACATTTATGTATGCTTTGCAAAAGAGATTGCTTCTGAAAAAGCTGCACTCACTAAAAATCCGGCATTAGCGGAATTTGTTAAAGTAAATGAAATTTCTTTTGTTAATGATCTCGGTTTTGATGACAGAAAACTGGAAGAAATGATCAAAAACAGCAAAGCGAATGGCAACTCAGGTGAATCCGTTGAAAAACTGAAACGAATTTTCAGAGTAAATTTTCCCCTGCTAAACAATGAAGATGCAGAAAAAACAGCCCGTATCCTCGAGAGGTTCCCGGAAGTGGAATATGTTTCTGTAATGAGCAGCACCCCTATCGAACCGCCATCCGTTAAGGCATTCGTAGCAACTCCCGATCTGGAAAGCCTGCAGACTTACCTAAATGATAATCCCGGGATCAATGCAAAATATGCTTGGTCCAGAGGCATTACAGGTCAGAACATCCGTGTACGTGATGTAGAATATGGCTTTTACAAGACTCATGAAATGCTATCCAATCAAAATTCTATCCAGCTGGAAACGGGATATTCTCCCAATTCAGGGTTGTCGGGAAATAATTACCGGGACCACGGAACTGCTGTAGTAAGTATTTTAGGTTCTGTGAAGGATAATATCGGGCTTTCCGGAGCTGCTTACAGTGCTTCTGAAATCAAAGGATATATGGAATGGACTACCGTTGGTTACAACAGAGCGGCCGCAGTAAGCAGATCCATCAATGCATCGCAGGCCGGTGATATTATTTTATATGAAATGCAGACAGGCGGAAAAGACGGTCAGTACTGCCCTGCTGAATATGACAGTGTAATCTGGGACCTGACAAAAGCCGCTACTGATTCCGGAATTATCATTATTGCAGCAGCCGGAAACGGGAATCAGAACCTGGATGATCCTTTTTATGCTTCTTACATGGCAAGAGGAAACAGTGGAGCAATTATCGTTGGTGCAGGCTCTCCCAATACCACGCACTCTAAACTGAGCTTCAGTACCTATGGAAACAGAGTGGATGTACAGGGTTGGGGAAGCAATGTTCTGGCTGCCGGATATGGATCCTATCAAAAATATGATAACGACAACAACAGAACCTACAATTATTTTAGCGGAACAAGTTCTGCGACTCCTGTTGTGGCGTCCGCAGCTATTCTGATCCAGTCTTTTTACCGTCAGACCACAGGCCAGTATTTAAGTCCTGCAGCTATGAAAAACCTGCTGATATCTACCGGAATTCCTCAGGGCGGAACTGTTGCCGGACAGAAAATAGGTCCTTTTCCTAATGTAAAAAATGCAATACTGCAACTGGAAAGCAACTCTTTACTTACAACAAAAAAAGCAGAGGTCGCGCTTCCTTTAGAAATCAAAATCTATCCTAATCCTGCTACCGGCTACATTACTATTCACAGCAATGAAGGTAAAAAAATGGATTTTGAAATGATCAATATGCAGGGAAGGACAATCAAAAAAGGTTCAGTTTCTGCGGGTGAAAAAATTGACATCTCTGATCTTCTGACCGGGCAGTATCTTATCAACATTATTGAAGGACAACGAAGAGTCATTGAAAAGTTTACCAAATTATAACTCAAATAATAAAACCACAGAAATAATGTATATTGTCTCTTTAATTATTGAAAAATGAGCGGAGAAAAGGATTTACAACAGCTTTTAAAAACTATGAAACCCAAACATAACACAGGCGATTATGTTTTTTGTACGGTCAAGGATATTGGAAATGTTGATTTGAACCGGACTGAAATGTTTTTCAGGGAAGAGGAAGGATTTACAGTCATCCTCAAAAAAGAAATTGCGGACGGATTACATCTGGCATATTCTGTGATAATGTCCTGGATAACATTAACTGTACATTCTTCTCTGGAAGCTGTGGGATTAACGGCTGCTTTTGCAAAAGCCCTTTCAGAGAATAGGATCAGCTGTAATGTAGTGGCAGCTTATTATCATGACCATATTTTCGTGAATAAAAAAGACCGTGAAAAAGCTATGGAAGTGTTGACAAAATTATCAGAGCAATAATCATATTAAAACAATAGGCCGGCCTTTCCAGGCCGGCCTATTTTATTTCTATTTATTCAAAAACTAATTTGCAGGAACGCTGTTGAAATTAAGCGCTATTTTAAGCGTCATATCTGAACTTGTCTGATTTTTCAGCTCATATACTGTTCTTACCGTAAGTCCTGTACTTTTCACAACCTCATCCAGATATCCGGTGTCGTTTATATCAAGATTCAAACTGGAGGAATCGGTTGTTATACCGGATCGTGATGCTACAAGTTTTTCACCTGTTCCGCTGGAAGAAACATACACTTTTACAGATTTAAGGGCACTTAGGTTTCCGCCTGAAGGAGAAACAACAGAAATTTTGGCATCGGAAATCCTTACATCCTTAATCTTCGCATTGTTATTTCCACCAAACCATGTCTGTACATTTGTGGCTGTAGAAGTAGATGAAACCTCTTTATCCGAAGGTACTCCCGTAGAAACCAAAACATTGGCTGTATAAGGGAATGTATTCTGAACGAGCGATTGCACAGTTCCGCAACTTACTGCCAATACAGAAACGGCCGCTGTCATTAAAAATATATTTCTCATAACTTTAAACTTTAGGATTGAGTTTGCAGAAATTATACCAAAATGGTGAATTTTATTCCACACTTACATTAAAACCCCCTTTCGTATTACCGGAAGCCATATTGCTCTTTCCGATAATCAGCCACACTTCTCCTGACTCTTTAATATCATAGGAAATTTCCCTGCTGAAAGGTCCGTCATACTCTCCGTTTGGAAGCCTGATCTGGTTGAATCTGATATTAAAATCCTTTTCATTGGTAGAAATCCTGGCTTTAATTTCAGGTTTGTTGTAATTCGTCAGTTTTAAAATCAGTTCCTGCCCGTCTTTTGTAAATTCTTCACCCAATGTGAAAGGAAGCTGTGATGCATCTGCTGTTCTGATAATCTGACCATCTTTCTCACTTCTCATCACGCCTTTGCGCAGTACTTCTTTAGTGACGGGAGCATTGTTAATAATTGAATCTCTTTTTCTAAGCGATACTGAATCTGCTTTAGCCGCAGAATCCGGCATTTCTGTAACCATTACTGAATCTCTTCCGGGAGTTTCTGTTATGTTCGGTTCTTTTTTACATGAAATAATAATCAATGGAATTAACAGTAAGGATTTTTTCATAACAATTAATCTTTTAGTGTTTCAAAGTAAAGAATCTTCGAAAGGAAAGGCTTGTTTTTTTCTATATCAACTTTTTCCAGCACTTTCTTTTTAAGCTGCAGATCGTTTTTTTCTTCTGCATACTTCAGCAGTTTTCTTTCACTGAACCTGATCTGTTCCAGGTGATAGTTTACCACAAAATCTTTACGTTTCATATTCTGGGAAGTAATAATTCCGCCCCAGTTTACATAACTACAAGCCAAAATTGTTCCATAAAAATACCAGGCCATGGTATTGAACAGGAATGCATTTCTCTTTTTCTTCTGAATTTTAATGAAAGTAAGGGCCAGCCCAATGACGGACAAAAGAAGAAAAGCAAAAACTCCCAGCCTTTTATATGTATATCCGTAGCTGATTATATATTCATAGTTTTTCAACGCTGCGGAAAAGACGAGAATGGCATTCAGAATGATCCAGATCTTTGCAAGAAGTTTCATCATTTTAGCTTTAGGATCAAAATTGAACCCGGATTTAAAATAGAACATAATAACGAGTACAGCCATAACAATAGACATAATTACGGCATTGACCCTTTCATGCGTTTCTTCCGAAAGCTGAACCGGGGTTTTTGACACTTCATAAAACTGCTCGTAGTTGTAAGTAATGATAAAAAATACGAGTAAAATATTCAGGCAGAAGAAAGAGATCACACCGCTGGTTCTCTCCGCATCCAGATCAAGGAAGGAATAGGTTGCCTTCTGGATTGTATTGTTTTCCTGAAAATCATCATCCAGCAGTTGGTTCTTTTTATAGATGAATCTTTCCACCGCATAATTCCAATAGTTGAAAGCAATGAAAAACCCAAGAACGGAGAGTCCCAGCACATGCCATACGTTAATATCCAGTTCGTAATCTCTGAAAACAGCTGCAAAATGATCGCTCCCTGCCGAATAGATCCCGAAAAATATAGAGATAAACAACAGCGGAATAACAATAAAGGCTAAAGTTTTCTGCCATACACCGGAAATATTCTTTTTCGGGAGCCATTCATCAAAGCTGAAGAATCTGAAAATTGAGGTAAAGCTGTTGATGATAAATACGGGAATCAGGAACAGTATTTTCAGCTTTCTGTTCCGTGAACGGTACCCCAGCAGCAGCAGGGAACTTACAACCGCCAGCAGGGAGGGAAAGTCTCTGAACCATGCAAAAACAATACTTGACAGAATACTTGTAACAAAGAGTATCAGAAAAGTGCGGGTTTTGTTACTTTCCGAAGTTTTAAACCAGGTGAGCACCGCGTAAACAATACCGAGAATACCGAGATTCAAACCGATTTCCTGGTCATAGAACAGAATGACAAACAAGGCGGCTGTAAGGAATATATAATGATGTGTTTTCATAGTTTTAAAATTTGAAGATTGGGAAATTCAATAATTTAAAAATTAAAGAATTGAATGATTTAAAGATTGGCTATCAGATATGTTATTGCGAATGAAACATTGATAAACCGAAATTAAAAATGATCAATAGATAAAGTATAGTCACGGGAATATTCATCAGAAGAAGCAGTACAGAGTTTCCGGAAGCTTTTTTATTTGGAATATCATTCAGAAACTCTATAAGCTCATGCAGTAAGACAAGCATATTGACTATGGCTGTAGTGACTACAAAATAAAATCCTATCACTAACAGATAATATGCTTTCGTGATCAGAAAGACAAGCAACAGCAGTGTTCCCAATAAAAACGAAGAGAGGAAAACGTCCCTGCCGAGCTTACTGAATTTTATTTTTTTCATACTGGCTGATTAAAACAATACTGTTGGTTCCTTCTGCTGGATATAATCTTTCAGGTGATCGAAGTTCTGCCACAGCAGGCTTTCAAAGTCCCAGTGATAGAAGGGTTTCATACTTTGTCCTTTTCGGTATGCTTTCATGTACAGTTTCAGATATTCCGGAAGGATAAGAGTTCCCAGTACAACTGCGGCAAGGAGGTGGGCATTCAGTTTGCCGTTTCCGAGAAGAAGGTATTGCATGGCTACCTCGTCTTCGAACTGGGTTCCGCATCCTGTGATCAGGTGGTGCACATCATGGTTTTCCATTTTGGGGATCATTGAAAATCCATGTTTTTTGTAGAATTCTCCCAGCTTTCTTCCCAGTGAATCTTCCTGGAATTTCAGCAGCTGCTCTTCATTGAACTGCCATTGTCTTTTTTTCTTTTTAAAGTATTTTCTGTAAAGCTTTTGAGTTTTATTGTACACAAAAAGCAGAAACTGAACACGTATTTTTTTCATAATGTATTATTTTTAATTAAGGCTAAGTCCTATTACGGCATAGACGTATGCTATGGGAATATTGATTGTGAGCAAACCTATTGCTTTAAGGCATGCATTAAGTTTAGATCTGCTGGCAATTCCGTAAATTAACAATCCAATCACAAGAAGCAGGTTGATAATGGTTCCGAAAATTAAAAGCATAAAACCTCCACCTGCAAAGCTGCCGTTTCCTGTTATTAAATAGCCGAAAAGACAGATATTCCCGAGGATAAAGAAGAGCCAGAAAGTACATTTTCCGGTATGTATAATTTCATCATTTTTCATAGGTATAATATTAAGCTTGAGTTAAAGTAAAAAGGGTAATTTCCGGGCGTACCATAAATCTTATCTGGAAGGAATGCCCTATGGCGCGGTTGATGTACAGCATCCTTCCATCCTGAAGATCTATTTCCCCGGACACATATTTTTTATTTTCAACGGGAAGTATGGGTGTGATGATTCCCGGAATCCTGCACTGTCCTCCGTGAGTGTGCCCACTCAGAATCCATCCCTGATAGCCATTCCATATATCCCTGTCGCAGGCATCCGGATTATGGCAGAGTATGATATTGGCTTTTGAAGGGTCATAATTTTTCATGACTTCCATCGGGTAAAAATTAGGAGACCACAGATCTTCGAATCCTATGAAATTGAGTCCGTAACTTTCTTCACTGTTGTTTTTAAGCATACTGATTCCGAAGCTTTCGAGAATATCTGAAACATTTTCAGAGCATTCCGTGTCATCCCAGTTTTTTCCATAGTCGTGATTTCCAAGAATTCCGAAAGTTCCCAGCTTTCCGTGAACCGCATGTTCCATTACTTTTTTCAGGTCTTCCTGTTCTTCTTCGGTACCGTGATTCACAAAATCTCCGGTATACACTACAAAATCAGGATGGAGCTTTTGGGCTTTTTGAAAGGAATCAATCAGGAAATTCCAGTCGAAACGGTCACCAACATGTAGATCCGATATCTGCATGAGTATCTTCCCTTCCAAAGCTTCCGGCAGGTTTTTAACCGGTAGTTTTCTCCGGACAAATTCTACCCAGAAAGGTTCTACCTGCCAGGAATATAATGCAGGGAAAGCTCCAATTACTGAAATCTGCATCAATCTTTTAATGAATTCTTTTCTTGTCATACGTTAAATAAGATCCGTTTAACTTCCGGCAAACGGACTTCCGAAAATCCCTACTGCCAATTCAATCCAGATCAATGCAACAACTATCAGAATGAAAGCGCAGATCAGGATTCTCTGGCCTTGTTTTTTGATTTTGCTTCTGACCAGGTTGATCAGAAATGCTGTTGTAAAAAGTAATGCTCCGGCAATCAGAAAATCCGAAGCTGACCAGTTGACTTCTTTAGATATTAGATTTCCCACCAGCGGAATACACAGTAAAACCGGTGGAAGAGCATAAATTGTGAATGTTTTTTGTCTTGTTGTCATCATTTTATTTAATTTTTATTTTATAAAGTACTTTGTATCTCAAAGTTAATTTTCAAAAAAATATAGGATCTATCGCCCCAATAATTTTTCAAGTGCATCCAGATGCTCATTAAAGGCTGTTCTGCCATTCTGTGTTACACGGTATGAAGTTTTGGGCTTTTTCCCTACAAATTCTTTTTTCACTTCAATATATCCTGCTTTTTCCAGAGCATTGCTATGACTTGCGAGATTACCGTCTGTAATGTCTAAAAGGTTTTTCATTTCAGAAAAATCAACCCAGTCGTTGACCATAAGAACGGACATAATGCCCAATCTTACGCGGCTTTCGAATTCTTTGTTGAGTTGATTTATTTTAATCATAATTTTTTAATTCTTATCTGGAAAACACTGAGGTCCAATTGCTCCTCCTCCATATTGAAGAGCTAAATATTTATTTACTAGGATATATTCGCAGTTATTATTATATTCATCCCGGTTAGTTCTCGCTTCCTGGAAAATATTAAAAGAAAACATTCCCATCCCGCTTCTCTTGAAACCAATTTTCAAAGGCTCTCCTTCTTCTATAGAAATGCAGTTTGCCTGATCCAGTTTACTTTTTAAACCCGTAATTTCGCGCTCACTCCATCCTACTAAATTTTTAAGTTTTTCTGTCTGTAAAACATTGGAGTTTATATCCCATTCCTGATAAATTATTTCATTTGATGAATCTTTAGAAATTACTGTTAATCTCTCAAGGATCTTATCATTTTTAAATTCTATATCTACAGAACAATTTTTGGGTTTAATTGTGTTATAATAATTTACCAGTTCTTTAATTTCAACTTCTTTAGAGTAATATTCCTCTTTTAACTCAGAAACCGAATAGCCCTTGTCAAAACTTCCAAATGCGAAACCAATCATTAAAACCATTATAATAAAACCGATCAAAAATAATCCACCGACTGCACAAAGAGCAATAAGAAAGTATTTGAGGGTTTTATTCATTTACTTATATTTTTTATGCATAATCAATCCATATACAATATGCAGAACTCCAAAACCAATGGTCCAGAATAACAGGCCCCATCCCAAGAAGAACAGTGAAATCAGTCCCAGAATGATCTGGCAATATCCAAGGTATTTAATGTCCGTCAAAGTATATCGTTCTGCGCTAACGAGAGCAATTCCATAAAAAATCAGTGTAGCCGGTGCAATCCATACAAACAGGTGATGAAAAAGAAGCGCAAGGCAGAAAATTCCTCCCGTTACCAAAGGAACGGCAAAGGTTAGAAGCAAACGTCTGGTTGTGGCATCCCAGATCTTTTGTCCTTTCTTTTTACTTTTATTGGCTGTAAAAATATATCCGCTGAGTAAAGCAGTCAGTAAAATCACAGTTCCAGTAAGCACCAGTTCTTTGACCAATGCCGGGCCGAAAAAGTTCCTGTCTCCATCTAAGTAGTTGATTCCTTCCCTCTGGAAAACAAAATATACATATCCGGCACCAATTAGTGCTGCCAATCCGGCAAATACTCCGGACAGTCCACTCAGTGAAATAAATCTGGAAGACCGCTCCATCATGGAACGGATATGGGATAAGTCTTCGTGATAGTTTTTCGAATCCATAAAAAGAACTTTGAATTACAAAGTTATAATTTATTTTTAATCCACCAATTATTTTTTTTAAAATTAGTCAGGTTTTCTGATGTAATCCATAAAAAAGCCGCTGAAACTATCAGCGGCCGTATTATTATGGCTAAATAATTTATTTTACTCTTAATCTTTCTTTAATAGATTCAATATTTTTCTTGGCAGAATCTTCAAGAATTAAGCTTGCACTCATGTGGATTCTTGCCGGCATCAGTTCATTGAAATGTTCTGTTCCTTCCCAGGATACTTTTTTAATCAGAGCCAGTGCATCACTGCTTCTGGAAGCTAATGTCTGCATGAATTTTTCCAGCTTAGCATCCATTTCTCCAATATTTTCGGATACGGAATGGTAAATATTATGCTGTTCTGCCCATTCTGCCGATCTGAAATCTGCATCAATAGCCATTGCAGAAAACTGTGATTTCCCAATTTTTCTTTCTACATAAGGCCCGATTACGAAAGGCCCGATCCCTAAATTAATCTCTGTAAGGGCCAAAGCTGAATCTTTAGTAGCAAAACAGTAATCTGCACCGCAGGCAATTCCAACACCTCCGCCGGTTGTTTTTCCCTGAACTCTCACCACCACTATTTTTCCGCAGTTTCTCATTGCATTAAGAACTTTGGCAAATCCCCCGAAAAACTGAGTAGATGCTTCCAGCTCTTCAATAGCTAAAAGTTCATCAAAGCTTGCTCCTGCACAGAATGCCTTTTCTCCTTCACTTTTTACTAATATGGCTTTTACCTCTTCTTTAGCTCCTTCATCCAGAATGGTCTTAGCCAGTTTTTCCAGGATAGCTCCGGGAAGTGAGTTGCTTTTTAGTGTTCCGAATGTAATTTCGGCGATATTGTTTTTAATTTCTGATGCTACGAATTCGTTCATTTTTATTTTAATTGGATTCTTACAAAAATACTAAATACCGCTCTTACAGAGAAAATTATCAGGCACAAATTACATATTATATACACATATAAAATAACGTACTTACTGTATTAAAAACGCTTTATCCATCAGGAAATAAAGACATTCATTACGTATAAATACGGAGTCTTCAATTTGGTGTTTTCTACTCTAGTACTGCCTTTTTATATGTTGTTCCTTTGACTTATCAAAAAACTAACAAGCACCGGCGGAATCCGAAAAGCCTAAAACAGAGTAGGAAAATTTAATAACTGAAAAACTATTATCATGGACGAGTACATTGGAATTGTAAAACTATTTGCAGGAAATTTTGCACCAAGAGGCTGGATGTTTTGTGACGGAAGCCTGTTAAGAATCTCAAACAACAGCGCTTTGTTTTCCATCCTGGGAACAACTTACGGAGGAAACGGCATAGATACTTTTGCACTGCCTAATCTGAAAGGCCGTATGGCATTAGGGGCCGGAAATGTAAATGCCAATGAATATTATCCTCTGGGCGTAGTTGCAGGAACCACACAAAATACAATCCTGGCACAAAATATCCCTAGTATCGGAGCGGGATTTCAACTGAAAGTTGCTAATGCGAACGCAACGGTATCAACGCCTTCAGCCAGCACTTCCGTTGC
The DNA here is from genome assembly GCF_014207845.1 of Chryseobacterium shigense. Classification (NCBI taxonomy): domain Bacteria; kingdom Pseudomonadati; phylum Bacteroidota; class Flavobacteriia; order Flavobacteriales; family Weeksellaceae; genus Chryseobacterium; species Chryseobacterium shigense. Next base: position 408,308 of record NZ_JACHLC010000003.1, on the reverse strand, counting down.
GATAACCGGGACACAGGTAGGAAGAGATTTTAATGCAGTGCCAAGTTTTGTACAGGCAGATCCGGATACAGCTGTTAATGCGAAATCTATCTCATACATCGGACAAAATCTTCCGATGAATAATATGCCGCCTTACTTAGGGCTAAACTATATCATTTGCGTTGAAGGAATTTATCCTCCGCGAAGTTAAAAACAAACCTATTTTAAAACCTAAATCATGAAAAGAACTATTTTTTTAACCATTTGTAGTCTGTTCATATCTTTATTTTCTTTCGGGCAGACCAGTACAGAGCAATTTGAAACGGAGTCACATGGAAGCGCCAGTTTTACAGACAACGGGGTGATTTTTAATATCATTTCTCATGTGGGGATTTTCGACATCCAGGGAAATTATCCGGGAACAGGCTGGAACGGAACAGGCAATGACAACAGGTATATTGATAATTCCAATGATACGGCATCACCTCCGTCTTTCAGTATCAAAACCACATCTAATTTGTTTAAAGTAAACAGATTCTGGATTTATCTTTCAGCTCTTAATCTGGATTTAGCGGTAGCGGGAACTTTAACCGTTACAGGAAAGCTGAGTGGCGTAACTAAATTCACACAAACGAAAACTACAGGATTTACAACATCTACAGCATCCTCGAACGGATATACCCTGATTGATCTTACGAACCTGAATGGCCAGAATTATTCAAATATCATCATTGATCAGCTGCAGATAACATTAGGCGGAAATTACAGATATGCAGGGCTGGACGCTTTCACCTGGGTAAAAGATTCCGGTATTGTACTGTCAACAAACGAAACTGTTTCTTCAAAAAAGGCAATGAGTATTTATCCTAATCCTACGAATGGTCCTATTTCCATTACAACGGAAGATAATAATGCCCGGGCTGAACTTTACAGTCAGGACGGAAAGCTCCTGAAAGGCCTGGAAATGAAAAAAGGAACCAATGAGGCAGATCTATCAGAACTTCCGAATGGCGTTTATATCCTTAAAACATCATCAGGATCTTCCAAAATCATCAAAAAATAAAATTTTTATAAGTGATTTGTGCCGCGAAAAGATTCTAATGCATAAATGAGAAATCCTCCGAATTATTCAGGGGATTTTTGTTTTTTCAGTGCTAAAATATATTTGTCTATATAAAGTTGCTTTTCTTTTGTCTTGTATTGCTGGATATATCTTGGATGTTCAAGAACAGTCATGGTTTCAAATAACCGGGCTTCTTTGTTCAGTGCTGAAATAAATTCGGCATTCTTTTTACCGAGGATAAAAACTTCGGAAGTGTCCACTCCCATGCTGATATGCTTCTTCAGGGAATCTATCATAAAATCTTTTACTGCCTTGAAAAGTTTATTGTCATCATAATAATTTGCATTCAGCCATCCTGTTTTTGTTTTTCTTACAATAGCCAGCGGAAAAGGTGAATTGATGTAAATATCTTTATAGAATTCTTCCGCACCGCCGTATTCAGCAATCATATCATAGACAAAAACTGAAGAAACTTCATGGGTATGGGCCGATTGCATTTTGATTCCGCAGACCGATTCAAGTCTTTTGGTGTCGGTAAAGGGAACTCCGGTAACTCCTGCTCCATGCCGGCTGGGATTGATCCCGATGATGAATTTCCTCCGGTTCAGATCATTATAATATTGATGGTAAAATTCCTGCATGACTGTTATGGTTTCCGGATTATCCAGATACGGGTTCATGACTTCAAATCCATCGGGAAGATTTCCCGGGAACTGTAAGCTCATATTGAATTCTATAACTTTATCAGCAAATGTTTTCATTGGAAAGTAATAAAAAAACAATGCAGCAATTTATGATAAAACTGCTACATTATTATATTAATATACCTGAACAGAATTATTCTTCCATTCTTGTATCTATGAATTCATAATTTTCATTATTCTGCTCAAGAGACATCTCAACCGCTTTAAATTTGATATGATCTTTATCTAAAACCTGATAGTCATAAACATCAGTTTTACCGTCTTCTTTATGAAGCTCATAAAACTTACCATTTTCAACCCACCATTGCCCTCTTTCTGTAAAAGTTGTAGTCTTGCCATCCTGTACAGCAACAAACAGCAGGAGGAATCTCCCGTCATCTGAACGATGCATGATCCAGCTTTTATGCATTCCGGCAATCTGCTGGTCATCTTCTTCACCTTTCCAGATTCCTACAAGTTTCTTATCTACCTGATTTTTTTCACTGATGTTTTGCTGTGCAAAAAGTACTGCAGAAAGACACAGCATTATAAAGCTTAATTTTTTTTTCATTTCGGTTATTTAAAAAATATTAATACGTTCATTTCACTGTTTACAGGAATTCCTACTGAGGTAGCCGGTTTCCATTTTGAATTTTTCACAAAATCCTTAAGTTTTTTTATAAAATATCCTGAAAACTGATAGTTATTTTCATTCTGAAATCTGATCTCTACTTTAGGTTCGGAAATACTGCCGTCTTTTTGAAGTATGAAATTAGCTTCCATTGACGAATATAAATCTTTTTCTTTTCTGAAAGCAAATTCGTCCGGATATTCGGTTGTTTTCCAAAAGTCTTTTTCTACCAGGTCAAGCGCTTCACTGTAATCGTTTGATTTTGCATAGCGTGAATTCATATCACATTCTTCAAAACTAAAAATTTCGTTTTTCCTTTTTTTCACATAAGAAATGTCTGCTACTTTTCTTAAAGAATCGATAAAGTTTTCGCCATGTCTTCTGACAATTTCTTCCTGCATTCTTTTGCCGTAACAATTCTGTTTTGAAACGGGCACTGTACAGTAATAAAGGCTTTCTCTAGGTTTAATGGAATATAATGCCAAAAGAGAATCTATTTCATGATCACTTCGGTACATTTCAACCATGCCATAAACATGGGTGTAAAAAATATTGTTGTTTTTAATATCTTGAACGGCCTTCTTTTCTTCCGCGTTACATAAAGAATCCCAATATTTCCTCTCATCTTCTTCCATTGGATATGAAATTCCGGCAAGCGGTTCATATTCTGTCTTGGCCATATTTTTCTTTTTGGAAACACAGCAGACAAGAAATAAAGCTAAAACAAGGTAATAACAGATATTGGTTTTCATTAATAAATTTGTGTATTATGAAAAAGTCATAAAAGTTAATCAATTTCCTTTTATGACTTTTATATTTTTATAATATTAAATTAATCCGAACTGTTCAAAATGATGGGTAAAATGCTTTTTGTGCATCAGCTCCCACATTTCTTTATTCAGTTTTCCGAATACAAAATTCATATGTTCTGCCTGCGGATTTTCTTTGTAATAAACTGAATATCTTTTCAGAGTATCAACAAAAGACTGTTTGGCGGCTTCAAGATTTTTATGCTTTAACTCTAATAAAGATTCATCTTCAGCAAGAAAAGGAGCGGGGAAATCTTTTGGCATTTTTCTGTGGTTATAAAGGGAATCCTGCCATTTTTCCAATTGCTCTTCCGGAGTGAAACATTTGTCTGCTTCCGGTTCTCCAAGGCTTACCAGAACACCATGTTCCAGATGCTCGATCATTTGCTGAGGAGACATTTTGCCCCAGCTTGACTGGGTATTTTCGGTTAAACCATTCAGTATTTTCTGAACATTTTTCACATTCAGATCAATAAAAGGCGAATGTTTTGCCACAAGGGTTAAGATGGTCGCCACGCAAACTACCTCATCTCTTTGATTCACGACTTCAACCAGCCATTTTACAACACCGGAAGGAATATTTCTTCCTTTTACACCTCTGTTGATCTTCTCTTTTGCCGTTAAATAAACCGTAATGGTGTCTCCTGCATATACAGGTTTAAAGAATGAACAGTTTTCCAGTCCGTAATTTGCAATAACAGGTCCTTTTTTCCCTGAAACAAATAATCCTGCCGCTGCCGAAAGGATAAAATATCCGTGAGCAACCGTTTTATCAAAAATAGTTCCTGTTAAACTTGTAGCATCAGTATGGGCATAGAAATGATCCCATGAAACATTGGAGAAATTAACGATGTCTGCATCGGTAACGGTTCTTCCTGCTGTTTCCAGTGAATCTCCTACCTCAACTTCTTCAAAATATTTCTGGAAAGGATGTTTGTCTGAGAATTTCTTTTCCGCACCCTGCTGGTAAATTTTAGTAATTGCCGTTAAAGTATCCGGTGACCCCTGAATTGCTGTTTTCTGAAGGAAGAAATGAAGACCGTTCAGTCCGCCCATCTCCTCTCCTCCTCCGGCTCTTCCCGGACCTCCGTGCATCAGTGTAGGAAGCGGTGAACCGTGACCTGTACTTTCTTTGGCGTTATCCCTGTTCAGTACGAAAATTCTTCCGTGCTGGGAAGCCATTTTCCATGAAGTTTCCGCAATAAAGTTTTCGTCATGGGAAACAATAGATCCTACCAGACTTCCTTTTCCTTTTTTTGCCAGAGCTGCAGCTTCTTCCGCATCTTTGTAGGGCATTAAGGTAGAAACCGGTCCGAAAGCTTCTACATCGTGAGAGATATTTTTTTCGAAAGGTTTATCGTTCAGGAATAATTTAGGGCTCATAAATGCACCGTTATCGTAATCTGCATCCACAAGTTCGTGTTTTCCATCGTACACCAGTTCTGTTTCTGCTTTTAAGATATTTACTTTTCTTACGACCTCATCATATTGCTGCTTTCCTACAAGAGACCCCATTCTGGTTTCCCTGCTCAATGGGTTTCCGATTTTGGTTTGATCTAAAGCTTTAGATAGAGCATTCTGGACATCTCCTACAAGGTGCTCAGGAACAATGATTCTTCTGATAGCGGTACATTTCTGACCTGCTTTAGTCGTCATTTCGTTACGTACTTCTTTGATGAACAGATCGAATTCCGGAGTACCGGGTTTCGCATCCAGGCCGAGAATAGAACAGTTCAGTGAATCTGCTTCCATATTGAAACGCACTGCATTTCCGGCAATGGAAGGCATTGATTTCAGCTTTCTTCCTGTATTGGCAGAGCCGGTGAACAGTACAGAATCTCCGTCCTGAACGTAATCCAGAATATTTCCCGGATCACCACAAACCAACTGAACGGCTCCCTCCGGAAGAATACCGCTTTCAATCATATCCTGAAAAACAGCGTTCGTAAGGTAAGAGCCAAAAGGAGAAGGCTTTACAATAGAAGGAACGCCCGCCAATAATGATGTTGATAATTTTTCCAACATTCCCCAAACCGGGAAGTTATAAGCATTGATCTGTATAGAAACTCCTTCACTTGGTGTCAGAATATGAGTTCCCAGAAAGGTTCCGTTAGCCGAAATTTTCTGAGTTTCTCCGTCTACCCAGAACGGTGTATTTGGAAGCATTCTTTTTGCCAGTCCGGAATAGGTAAAGAAGGTCCCGAAACCTCCTTCTATATCTACCCATGAATCTGCGTGGGTAGCTCCGGTTTTATATGATAGTTCGTAATATTTTTTCTTTCTTTCCAAAAGGTAAAGAGCCACTTTTTTCAGCATTTCACCTCTGTCGTAGAATGTCATGGAGGAAAGGTTTTTGTAGCCTACTGTTCTTCCATAGTCAAGGGCCTGTTCGAAATTAAGCCCTTCTGTATCTGAAACGGCTACCTGCTCTCCTGTAACGGCATTGTATAAAGGGGTTCCGTTTCCGGTACCTTCTATCCATTCTCCGTAGATATAGTTTTTTAGTTTTTCCATATGGTATTTGAATTTAACAATGTATCAATTTAACAGTTTACCAATTGTTATAATGATACATTTTCACATTGTTGCATTTTAAATTTATTTTGGCTCTTTATAAGGAAACATTTTTACTAAACCTTCGTACAGGCTTCTGTGAAGAATGGTAGCATGATTGTCTGTTTCCATCACTTTATATTCAACCGTCCAGTTTTTCTTTCCGGCTTTTTTAAGAACATTATAAAGTGATTGTGCGTCTTTTACCATTACCGGATGTTCATCTTTTCCTACAGACACGTAGATAAATTTCTTTGTATCCGGGCTTTTGGAAAGTAACTGCGGTGCCTGTTTCAGCAGGCTCTGATCATCCCACCATAAGCTTGGACTGATGATAAAATAATTGTTGAACATTTCCGGCTTTTTGAAAAGGATTTCTGTGGCGAGAAGTCCACCCAGCGACTGCCCGAACAAATATTTATCTGTTGTTTTGTATTGGCTTCCTATGTAAGGCAGCAGCTCTTCTTCCAAAAATCTGATGAATTTATCGGAATGACCTGTTGTAGGATAATCCTGCTGTAAATCTTTCAGATCTGTATGATAGGTAAAATCCCTTTTTCTGTCGATATTGGCAATACCTACCACAATGGTTTCCGGCATTGCATACATTAAGTTGAAAAACTGCACCAGCCCTGAGACATGGATGATATCTTCATTAAGTGAACCGTCTAGAAGGTAGATAACGGGGTATGATTTGCTTTTATCAAAATTCTGTGGAAGATAGATATTTAAGGTTCTGTCTTCGTTTAATATTTGGGATTTTACTGTTCGTATTTCTCCGATAGACAAAGGTTTTACATTTTCATTCTGGGCCGAAACCATAAAGTGAAATGTAAACAGGATACCGCAAAAAATGAGAAGTCTTTTGATCATATTAGTTTTCATTTTATAAAATCTCACAGGCTCTGAGACCTGTAAGGCTAGTAGTTTATTTCAAATCTGCCCAGATGCTGTAATCAACTGTTTTGGTAGGAATCTGCTCCACGTATTCAGAGAACGGTTCGCATGGAAGGATCGCTTCTTTTCCTTCCCTTGCCAGCTGCTGGTACAGTTTGGTTCCTTCTGTTTTCCAATGGATCATCTCATCGGAAACATCGCGGATAATTTTTGCAGGACTTCCTACGATAAGTTTTCTCGGCTCGCATTTAAAATTAGCGGGAACGAAAGCTAAAGCCCCGATGATACATTCGTCACCGATCACAGCCTTATCCATCACTACGGAATTCATGCCTACAAGGCAGTTTTTACCGATATGTCCTGAGTGGATAATTGCACCATGCCCGATGTGGGCAGATTCTTCAAGAATGGTTTCAATATTCGGGAAAACATGGAGTGTACAGTTTTCCTGGACGTTGGCTCCGTCTTTAATGATGATTTTTCCCCAGTCACCACGGATCACGGCATTGGGCCCGATATATACTTCTTCACCGATTTCCACATTCCCAATAATCACCGCCTGCGGATGAATATAGGCAGAAGGTTTTATAATGGGGCGTATACCATGATATGAGTAGATGTTCATTTTATATTTAATTTGAAAATTTGAGAATGTGCCAATTTGAAAATTAAAAACATCGCAAAATATTTTCAAATTCTCAAATTGGCTCATTTTCAAATTGATTTATACTTTTTCTATTACCATTGCATAACCTTGTCCTACACCGATGCAAAGGGTACATAATGCGTATTTCTTGTTTTGCTTTTCCAATTCAATAGCAGCAGAACCTATGATTCTTGCTCCGGAAACTCCCAGTGGATGACCAATAGCAATCGCTCCTCCGTTTGGATTCACCCTTGAATCATCATCCTTTAATCCTAAACTTCTGGTTACGGCTAAAGCCTGTGCTGCAAATGCCTCGTTCAGCTCAATGACATCCATATCATCAAGGGAAAGGTTTAATCTTTTCAATAGTTTCTGTGTAGCTTCTACCGGTCCGATTCCCATAATTCTTGGCTCTACGCCAGCTACTGCAGAGCCTAAGATTTTAGCTTTTGGTTTTAAACCGTATTTTTTCACGGCTTCTTCGCTTGCAAGGATAAGGGCAGCTGCACCATCATTCATTCCCGAAGCATTCCCGGCAGTTACAGTTCCTTCTTTTCTGAAAGCAGGACGAAGTTTGGCAAGACCTTCCATGGAGGATGTCGGCTTAATGAATTCGTCTGTATCGAAAATTTTAGGTTCGCCTTTTTTCTGTGGAATTTCAACGCTTACAATTTCTTCGGCCAGTCTTCCGCTTTCCTGAGCTTTTGTAGCTTTCTGCTGAGACCAAAGGGCAAATTTATCCTGATCTTCTCTGCTGATATTGTGAATATCCGCAAGGTTCTCTGCTGTTTCTCCCATTCCGTCAACACCGTACAGTTCTTTCATTTTCGGATTGACAAAACGCCATCCGAAAGTGGTATCAAACATCTGGCTGTCTCTTCCGAAAGCGGAACCCGGTTTAGACATTACATAAGGGGAACGTGTCATATGCTCTACTCCACCTGCAATATAAATTTCTCCTTCTCCAGCAGCAATGGAACGGAAAGCATTAGCTACTGCAGACATTCCTGAAGCACAAAGCCTGTTTACGGTCTCACCTCCGATTTTATAAGGAAGTCCAGCTAAGAGAAGGGCCATACGAGCTACATTACGGTTATCTTCTCCTGCCTGGTTGGCACATCCGAAAATAACGTCTTCAATTTCTTCTGCAGGTATCTCAGGGTTTCTCGCTATAATTTCTTTGATAACCACTGCGGCCAAATCATCGGCTCTTACTTCCGAAAGACCCCCAGTCAATTTTGAAATAGGAGTACGTATATAATCTATTATATAAACACTATTTGTCATTTTAATTATTTAATTCAGGGTTATTTTTGTGAAATATTAAAAAATTTATTAATTCTTTTTTTTGTAAATATTGTTCATATTTACCTTTAGCAGAATCATAATATATGTATGAAAAATAAAATGAACTGAAAATAATAAATAAGAACATAATTATAACAATAGTCAGTATTTTCCATATGTTTTTTAGAGCTAATAATATTGCCTGATCATTTATCCCATCTAACTTTATAAACTGGAATAAAGGTGAATAATTTGCTAAAATCAAACTTATTACACTAATCAATATAATTGGAATATTATAATTGAAACTTGGTTTTATTGGCTTATTTGCTTCAACAATCAACATATTGTAATTTAAATCTTCTAAACCTAAATTAACTAAATCACTCTGCCCAATTTTAAGATTATATTCATGAATTAATTTATAATGCATCCAATCTACTGATAGCATATTAGCCTTATAATCCGGTACTATAAGTTTCAGCTGCTTAACATCATTTATTGATAGTTGTATTATCTGGGCTAAAAATATTAACACTATTATTCCGAGAGCCACATAATTGTGGACAGGATTACCATTTATATTTATTATCAAAAATGCAAACAATAAAAAGCCTAAACCTATCACGACTTTATTAGTCACAGATAGTTTTTGAGCGTTGGATAAAATTATTCTCCTTCTATTATATTTCCCAAAATCTATAAGATTTCTCATTATAATTCTGTTACTTTTTTTCCTATTTTGTAAACAGTTCCGACGAATTTTGCGATCAGTTCATTATTTTGATTGGTGATCTTTATGTCGTAAACCGCAGTTTTCCTGGTATCATTAACAAGAATGCTTTCTGCTCTGAAAACATCACCTTCTTTTCCGGCTTTGGTAAAATTGATGATACAGTTCAGGGCAACGGCTGCATCTCCTGAATTGTTGGATGAAAATGCGAGTGCAGAATCTGCAAAGGCAAATGTAACTCCTCCGTGAACGGTTTTAAGCCCATTCAACATTTCTTTTTTGATGGGCATCTCTATTAAACAATAATTTTCTCTGACTTCAATCATTTTAATATTCATCCATTGGGAAAAATAATCCTGATTGAACATATAATCTGCAACTTGTCTCGGCGTCATATTTTTAATTTAACAATTTATCAATGTAACAGTTTACCAATAAATAGCTCTTAACCTATGCTCAGATCGATGATTGTTACATTATTAGACTGATACATTGTTACATTTTTTTATTACATTTTACGAAGTAAAGGGCTCTGTCTGTATCTTTCTTCCTGATATTCTGCGTAAAGGTTTTGGAGGGTTTCTGAGATTTTTGAATAGCCGATTTCTTTTCCCCAGCTTAATAATCCTTTCGGATAGTTTACTCCTTTCTGCATGGCCAGTTCAATATCCTCATCGTTGGCAACGCCTAATCTTTTAGCTTCTACTGCTTCATTGATAAGCATTGAAATAATTCTCAAAAAGATCTGCTGATATAAAGCATCATCTTTCTGAGCAACTGGTTGTTCTGCTCCTTCAGCGTAATTATAGAACCCTTTTCCGGTTTTTCTGCCGTGAAGTCTGGCTTCGGACATTCTTTGCTGAAGCAGAGACGGTTTGTATTTCGGGTCGTAGAAATAGTCTTTGTAAACGGTTGTTGTTACTGCAAAATTTACATCAACTCCAATTAAATCCATGAGTTCAAATGGTCCCATTTTGAAATTTCCGAGGGTCCTCATAGCTTCGTCTACCTGTTCGGGGGTTGCGATATTTTCTTCAACAATTCTCAAACCTTCACCATAGTAAGGGCGGGCAATCCTGTTGACAATAAATCCCGGGATATCTTTAGCAATTACAGGCATTTTACCCCATTCTTTCATGAGGGTATACATTTTTTCAGCTAATGATTTTTCTGTTAACAGTGATGGAATGATTTCAACCAAAGGCATCAGCGGAGCCGGATTGAAAAAGTGAATTCCGATGAAACGTTCGGGTTTCTTTAGTTCTGCACCCAGAGAGGTGATAGAAATGGAGGATGTATTGGAACTGATGATACAGGTTTCGGAAACATGGGTTTCCAATTCTGTAAATACTTTGGTTTTTATGTCTTTGTTTTCGATGATGGCTTCAATAATCAGTTCGCAATCTTTGAAGTCTTTCAATTCTGTAGCGATAGAAATATTGGCTAACATTTCAGACATTTTTTCTGCCGAAATTTTCTGTTTATCAACTAATTTAGTTAATGTTTTTTCTAAACCTACAGTGGCTGTTTCTACCTGTTTTGGATTGGCATCGTAAACCCAGACTTTGCATCCGTTTGTTGCGGCTACTTGTGCAATGCCTATTCCCATAGTTCCAGCACCGATAATTCCTACGTTCATAATTTTAATTTGAAAATTTGAAAATGAGTTAATTTGAAAATTATTTAAGCTTTGCACTTGAAATAATCTTAGACAGAATTAATAGAATTTCTTTTAAATCTGACACCATCTTTTCTTTCGGAGACTGTAAATGTGGAGACTGTAAACACAGCAAAATCCAATATTCTGTTTCGTCAGCTTCTTTGGCAGCAATTTTTAATTTATGAATAAAGTCGGCCTTGCTTTCTGCATTCTGAGCTTCTCTGACATTAGCTCCAATTGATGTTCCCGATTTAAAAATCTGATTGGCTAGAGAAAATTTGTTAGCCTTATATAATTCTTCTGAAAATTCAATAATATTCAATGCAAAATCGAAAGTCTTATTTACAATAATATTTTCTTTGTCATTTCTCATTTTCAAATTCTCAAATTAATTCATTTTCAAATTGATTATTTCCCTTTATATTCAGGTTTTCTTTTCTGTAAAAAGGCGTTTACACCTTCTATAAAATCTTCTGTCTGTGCGGCTTCCTGTTGTAAATCGCCTTCCAGTTCCAATTGCTCTTTTAATGTATTGCTGTAAGATTGGGCAAAGGCTTTTTTGGTTAATTTAATGGCTGCAGTCGGCATATTTGACATTCTTTCAAGGATTTCCATAGATTTCGGAGCGAATTCTTCCTCAGTGAAAACCTCAGCTACCAAACCGTAAGATTTAGATTCTTCAGCGGATAATCTTTTGCCTGTAAACGCTAAATAATTAGCTAACTGTCTTCCCAATAGTTTTGGAAGGAAATAAGTTCCTCCCGTATCAGGAATCAGCCCGATATTTGAAAATGCCTGGGCAAAATAAGATTTATCTACTGCTAAAACAAAGTCGCAGATTAATGCCAGCATTGCACCAGCACCTACTGCAGGGCCGTTTACCAATGCCACAACAGGTTTTTTACAACGTGTGATCTCCGTTACCAAAGGATTGTAGTAATCTACCACAATTTTTCTGATGATATCGTTATCATGATGTACATTACCCTGTACGAAAGCATCATCCAGATTCTGACCGGAACAGAAAGCTCTTCCTCTTCCTGAAATCGCCACGCATCTTACCGCAGGATCTTCGCTGCATTCTTTAATGAAATCTTTCAGATCTGATAAAGATGGCTTGGTAAGCGCGTTCATAGTTTCAGGCTGATTGAGGTAAGCAATTTTCAGTTTTCCGTCAAAATGCGTTTCAATGTCGAGTTGTGTATACATAGTTTTTAATTTTATTATTGCATCCACTAATTTAGTTATAATGTAACAATTTACCAGTCTAACAATGCAATAATTATAATGCGATACTGAACATAATTGGTAAACTGTTGCATTGCTATATTGTTACATGAATTTAGTGGCATTTAAAATAATCAAAAGGTTCCAGGCAATCCAGGCATTGATAAGAGGCCTTACACAGTGTAGACCCGAACCTGCTGATCTGTTTTGAATTCATTGAACCGCATCTCGGGCATTTTTTCGGTTTCCCGATGTGGTGTTCGTCTGCTCCTTTTTCGGGAGGTGTAATTCCGTAAGCCCGGAGTTTTTCTCTCGCTTGATCTGTTAACCAGTCTGTTGTCCAGATAGGAAACATTTTGGTTACTACTTTTGCATCCCAGCCGTTTTCCTTCATTATTTTCGTAATGTCTTCCTCAATGGTGAACATGGCAGGACAGGCAGAGTATGTAGGCGTTATTGTTACTTCGCAGGTATTTTCGCCCGTAACTTTTGCGTCTCTTACAATACCTAATTCCACAATGTCGATCACTGGAATTTCCGGATCGGGAACCTGGGACAGTATGTTTAATAAATTATTCATTTTAAAAATGTACCAATTTATCAATCTAACAGTCTAGCAATTATTGGTACATTGTTAAACTGCTACATTGTTACATTTTGATTACCACGTACATCCCGGATAAGCTCGCTGCATATACTGAAGTTCGCAAAGAATGTACCCGAAATATTCCGTATGATATCCTGTTCTTGATTTTGGCTGCATGAATGGGTTTTCCGGAAATGCCAATCCGTATTCCTGAAAATCTTTTGCTGTAATCGCTACGAATTCTTTATACAGTTCGTCAACATTTAAAGCAATGTTTAGAGCAATTAAATCATCTTCTCCTTCTACTTTCGCAAATAATCCTTTGGTATATTCCCAGATATTTTCAATGGCTTTTACCAAACGTTCACGGCTTTCTTCTGTTCCCTGAGCAAAAATTTTCATCCAGGAAGAAGTGTGCGTGTAATGGTATTTTACTTCTTTTAAAGATTTCTGAGCAATTGCGGAAAGTTCTTCATCTGCAGAATTTGACAGTGCTTCGTACATCAATTTCTGATAAACAGAGAAAACATATACTTTAAGGATAGTCTGCGCATAATCTTCATTGGGAAGTTCTACCCAATGTGCGTTTACATATTCATGCTCATATCTCAGGAATGCCAGATCATCTTCGTTTTTACCGTTATCGGCAACTCTTGAAGCATATTGGTAGAAGTTATTGGCCTGTCCAAGTTCATCCAAAGCAATGTTTGTCAATGCAATATCTTCCTCCAGATAGGGACCTTCGCCACACCATTCGGATAATCTCTGCCCCATGATGAAACTGTCATCGGCAAATTTTAATAAATAATTATATAATGGATTCATTGTTTAATAGATTTCAGATTTCAGACATTAGATTTCAGATCAGGCATAATGTCTGGTATCTGATATCTCACATCTCTTAATCTTATTTTAATTACATATTCTTTACATCATTAGGAATATCATAGAATGTAGGGTGACGGTATAATTTATCGTCTGCAGGATCGAAAAATGCGTCCTGATCCATTCCTTCCGAAGTCACAATATATTTACTTGGAACTACCCATACGCATGTTCCTTCTTTTCTTCTGGTATAAACGTCTCTTGCGTTCTGCAGAGCCATTTCTGCTGTTGGTGCCTGAACTGTTCCGGCGTGCTTGTGGGATAATCCCGGTTTAGTCTGAATAAACACTTCCCACATATCTAAATTTGCCATAGTCAAATTAATTTAACAATGTATCAATGTACCGGTTTACCAATAAAATGCTTCGACAAACTCAGCATGACAATTGATTGTTACATTTTTACATTGGTATATTGTTACATTATTATATTACTTCTTTTTGTTGTTTTTCTGCAAAAGCTGCTGCAGCTTCTTTTACCCAAAGGTTTTCCTGCTGTGCTTTTACTTTTGTCTGTAATCTTTTCTTGTTACAGGGTCCGTTTCCTTTTAAAATTGTCATAAATTCATCCCACGGAAGTTCCCCGAAATCGTAGTGCTGTCTTTCTTCATTCCATTTCAGGTCTTTATCAGGAATTGTTAATCCTAAGAACTCAGCCTGGGAAACGGTAACGTCGATAAATCTCTGGCGAAGACTGTCATTACTCTCACGTTTTACCCTGTAATTCATAGAAATTTTAGAGTTTGGAGAGCTGTCATCATTTGGACCGAACATCATTAAAGCCGGCCACCAGAAACGGTTTAACGAAGCCTGAGCCATTTCTTTCTGCTGTTTGGTACCACGGCAAAGTGCCATCAGGATTTCGTAGCCCTGTCTTTGGTGGAATGATTCTTCTTTACAGATTCTTACCATCGCTCTTGAATAAGGTCCGTAAGAATTTCCCATCAGCATTACCTGATTCATAATGGCCGCACCATCTACCAGCCAGCCGATAGCACCTATATCTGCCCAGCTTAAAGTAGGGTAATTGAAGATACTTGAGTATTTTGCCTTTCCTGAAAGCATATCATCATAGGTTGCATCCCTGTCTGCTCTGATGGTCCCATTTCCAAGGGTTTCAGTTGCAGCGTATAGGTATAAGCCATGTCCGGCCTCATCCTGAACTTTCGCTAAAAGGGCCATTTTTCTTCTTAATGAAGGTGCTCTGGAAATCCAGTTGGCTTCCGGCAGCATTCCTACAATTTCAGAATGGGCATGCTGTGAGATCTGGCGTACCAAAAGCTTCCTGTAATCATCAGGCATGATATCTTTTGGCTCTACCTTATTTTCTTCGTGAACGTATTGAACAAATTTTTCTAAGTCCATAAATCTTTGAATTTGAAAATTTGAGAATTTGAGAATGCATCAATTAATTTTCAAATTAACACATTTTCAAATTTTCAAATTCTATTAAACATCATAATTAAGCATCACCACATTCGTTGTCGGGTGACATTGACAGGTAAGAACGTAACCTCTGGCTACTTCTTCTTCGGTAAGCGCGAAATTTTTCTCCATGAAAACTTCTCCTTCCAGAACTTCGGCTTTACACGTACAGCACACTCCTCCTTTGCATGCAAAAGGCACAGGAAGATTGTCTTTCAATGCTTTATCTAAGATACTTTCTTTTTTGGAATTGAGGTGAAACGAATATTCATCATCATCAATGATTACTGTCACCATACTTTCGATATTTGCTATCGCTTTGAATTCATCGCTCATTTCTTCTGAATTCTCTTCGTCAGGAGCTGTAAAATATTCGAATAAAACCTGAATGGCAGGTACTTTTTTATCTTTCTTTAAATAATCTGCAATCCCTTTAATCATTTCTGCAGGTCCGCAGATGAAATAGGTAGCTTCTTTTACATCAATATCAGTATATCTTTCAAATAGCTGCTCCAGTTTTTCAGCAGAAATTCTCCCTTCGAATACCGGATCTTCATGTTTTTCACGGCTTACCAGGTAAATTACTTTCAGTCTGCCGTTGAAGTGCTCTACCAACTTATCGATCTCAGCTCTTTTCATTACATGATTCATGCTTCTGTTGCTGTAGAAAAGGTAGGCATTAGAGTTCGGTTCCTGATAAAGGCTTTCTTTAATATTGGATAAAACAGGGCTGATACCGCTTCCCGCCGCCAAACCTACATAGGTTTTTACATTGGTGGGGTGATAAGAGGTATTGAAACCACCCATCGGGGGCATTACTTCCAGCACTTCGTCCATATGAAGATGTTCATTGAAATATCCTGAAACTTTTCCGCCCTCCAAAAGCTTTACGAGAACTTCCAGTGTATTGCTTTTTTCGCTCGGAGCGTTGCAGATAGAATAAGAACGTCTTTCTTCATTCCCGTTGATCATCATACGGAAATTAAGATACTGCCCCTGTTTGAACCTGAATTTATCTTTCAGCTCCTCAGGAATTTCCACTGCTACGTTTACCGCATCAGGAGTATCTTTCTGAACCTTTACCGTTTTAAGTTTATAAAATGAATTCATTATTTTTTAAGTATTCTATTAATTTTTCCACCTTCGCATTTTGGCAGGCTGTCCTGGGCATGGATTTTCACTTTTGTGGTAATTCCTACCCTCTTTTTTATTTCGTTTTCTATGTTTTTTCCAAAGTGCCCGACAAAAATAGCATAATCATCGGTACCGGCATCTATTTTCTGTTCTTTCACCAATTCATCATCAATTTCTACATCAATATCCAGCGCAACGCACATCTGTTCCTTTTCAATTGGTGTAAGGTAGTAGTTCGGAACCACTCCTTTTACATGGGAAAATGCTTCTTCTATCTGACTTGGATATACATTTACCCCTCTTACGATCAGCATATCATCCGCTCTTCCTTTGATGGGGTTCATTTTTACCATGGTTCTTTTTCCGTTTTCATCGTAGTAAAGACTTGTGATATCATTCGTCCAGTAACGTAAAAGCGGCATTGCTTTTTTCGTTAAGGTGGTAATGACAAGAACGCCTTCTTCCCCGAACGGAACCGGTTGTCTGGTCACCGGATCTAAAATTTCAGGATAAAAATGATCTTCCCAAATGTATGAACCTCCTTTCTCCTCAAAATCTTCCATGGATACTCCCGGGCCAATAATTTCACTTAATCCGTAGATATTGGTTGCATGAAGTCCCAATTTTTCTTCAATATGACTTCTGATAATTTCCGTCCATGGTTCCGAGCCTAAAACAGCATATTTCAAACTGATTTCATCTGCAGAAATTCCACGGTTCGCAAATTCATCAGCGATAGTTAAGGCATAAGACGGTGAACAGCAGATTACTTCCGGCTTGAAATCTATGATGAGATCTACCTGTCTGGCCGTCATTCCTCCTGAAATAGGAAGAACACTCATTCCCAGTTTTTCTGCCCCGTAATGAAGTCCTAATCCACCGGTAAAGATCCCGTATCCGTATGCATTGTGCAACTGCATTCCTGGTCTCGCTCCTGCTGCATATAATGATCTTGCAACTACTTCACTGAAAAGATCCACATCTTCTTTAGTATAGCCTACCACTGTTGGTTTTCCTGTAGTTCCGCTTGAACAGTGAATCCTTTGCAGCTCATTTTTCGGAACTGTAAAAAGTCCAAACGGATAATTATCTCTCAGATCCTGTTTGTAAGTTATAGGAAGTTTCGTGATATCTTCAATTGTCCTTATGTCCTGTAGAGATATTCCTGATTCTTTAAATTTCCCTTTATAAAAATCTGATCTCTCTTCAAGATAGCTGACCAAATTTATCAACCGGTCAGACTGAAGCTGTCTCAACTGGCTGAGCTTTACATATTCAACTGAAAAATCCATATTCAACTAACTAACATTTGTTAGGTGTAAATTTAAAAAGAATTTCAATTCTGACAAAATTATTATGATTTTTATCACATTTTGAATGATTCTAAATAGCGGCCAGGGATAAAAGGGTGTGAAAAGTAATTATAAAAGTTATTTGTTTTACTGTTTTTGATTTCCCAGAAGGCCGTACAGAAGTTTTGCCCTGATCTCATCCATAATTTCAGAGGTAGATTCTGTGTTTCTTTTGAACCAGAAATAAGAGTTATTAAGAGTGTGAAGAATGAATCTTGTAGTAAAGGTGGGTGATTTCAATTCCCAGTTTTCCGCTTTATAAATTTCGGAAATTAATTGTTCCACCTCGTTCTGATAGTTTTTCCGAAGTTCAATAAATTCAGGAAGCCTTTCTTCAAGGTGCCGCCATTCATTGGAATAAATGTGGGTAACATCACGGTTTTTAAGAACTACCGATAAATGTTTATCCAGAAGCAGATTGAGCTTGTCTTTTGGAGCAATGTCTGTGCTTTTTACTTCCTGAAGCTCATCAAAAAATTCCTGTGCAATGCCAAAACAGATCCACTCCAGGATTTCCTCCTTTGAACGGATATGGGCATACAGCGATGCAGCCTTAATATTAAGCTTTGTGGCAAGATCCCTAACCGAACTGCCCATATAACCTTTCTCTTTGAAAAGCTCTACCGCTGCGTCTAAAATTTTCTTTTGTTTTTCTTTAAGCTCCATCTGGTAAAATGCAAAAATAACTATTCTGAGATTAATAAATTAATTTAACGTTATGATTTTAAACAAGAAAGCGGGAGTTCTTGTTAACCACCCCGTCAAATCTAAGATTTGCCACCCCTCCAGCGGAGGAGAATTTCCGGTTAAGCCTATACGAAAAGTCAATTGAATACAAAATTTCAGTCTTTCATTCAATCATTATTTTTCCTGAATATGACGGTTTTTCCATTATTTCAAAACAAATATAAAAGAATCGGAAATTTTGTCAAGTTAATTTACCGTTAAAAATAGATAATTCGGAAATTTTGTCCATATTTTTTGTAAATTTAATAATTGAATGATTTTTGAAATAATGTAACCGATTAAATGATTAAATAACTTGATGGCATTAAGAAACCGGGCCTTACAATTTGGTTTCTTGATGTCTTTTTAAAAGCTAAACCCAAACAAAGTATTACACAAAACATAAAAAATATGAATTTAAACCAATATACCGTAAAATCACAGGAAGCCATCCAGGCAGCACAACAGACTGCTCTGGAATTTGGTAACCAGAGTATTGAGCCGCAACATATACTTGAAGGTATTTTTCAGGCAGATGAAAATATTTCGCCTTTTCTATTAAAAAAATCTGAAGCAGATGCCAATCTGGTAAGGGAGCGAAACAGAGAAAATATTGAAAAGCTTCCAAAGGTTCAGGGAGGGAATATTTACCTTTCACAATCAGCCAACAAAATTTTGCTGGATGCCCCGAACATTGCCAAAAAAATGGGTGACGAATACGTAACAATTGAACATTTATGGCTGTCTTTACTGGAAACCAGTTCTGAGGTATCCAAAATGCTTAAGGATATGGGCGTAACGAAAAGTCTTCTGGAAGGTGCTATCAAAGAATTAAGAAAAGGAAGTAAGGCAACTTCTGCAAGCTCAGAAGAAACTTATCAATCCTTAAATAAATATGCCAAAAATTTCAACGAACTAGCAGCAGAAGGAAAGCTGGATCCCGTAATAGGACGTGATGAAGAAATCCGACGGGTATTACAGATTCTTTCCAGAAGAACCAAAAACAATCCTATCCTCATTGGGGAACCGGGAGTAGGTAAAACCGCTATTGCTGAAGGAATTGCACACCGTATTATTTCAGGGGATATTCCTGAAAATCTGATGGACAAAACATTATATTCTTTAGATATGGGTGCGTTGATTGCCGGAGCCAAATACAAAGGGGAATTTGAAGAGCGTTTGAAGTCTGTGGTGAATGAGGTGATCAAATCTGAAGGACAGATCATTCTTTTCATCGATGAGATCCACACCTTGGTGGGAGCCGGGGGCGGTGAAGGTGCAATGGATGCTGCCAATATTCTAAAACCTGCTTTGGCCAGAGGAGAATTAAGAGCCATTGGTGCCACTACTTTAAATGAATACCAAAAGTATTTTGAAAAAGATAAGGCATTGGAAAGACGTTTTCAGAAAGTAATGGTTGAAGAACCGGATACGGAGTCTGCCATTTCCATCCTGCGTGGTATTAAAGATAAATATGAGGCTCACCATAAAGTAAGAATCAAAGATGAAGCGATTATTGCTGCGGTGGAAATGTCCCAGAGATATATTTCGGACCGGTTTTTACCGGATAAAGCGATTGACCTTATTGATGAGGCTTCCGCGAAACTGAGAATGGAGATTAATTCAAAACCGGAAGAACTGGATGTTCTGGACAGGAAATTAATGCAGCTGGAAATTGAATTGGCCGCTATTTCAAGGGAAGGCAACCAGACCAAAATTGATCATGTAAAAGAAGATATTTCAAAGATTTCGGAGGAAAGAAATGAGATCAATGCGAAATGGCTGAAAGAGAAACAGAAATCTGAGGATTTAACCCAGATTAAAAAAGATATTGAATCTCTGAAACTGGAAGCGGAAAAAGCTTCAAGAGCGGGAGATTATGCTAAAGTCGCTGAAATCCAGTACGGAAAAATAAAGGAAAAAGAAGATGCGTTGCAGAAACTGGAGCTGGAGATGCAAAACCACCAGAATGAACTGATTAAAGAAGAGGTTACTTCTGAAAACATCTCTGAAGTCATTGCCAAATGGACAGGAATTCCTGTTACCAAATTACTTCAGTCTGAAAGAGAAAAATTACTGAGCCTTGAAACCGAACTTCATCACCGTGTTGTAGGACAGGACGAGGCCATTACGGCCGTTGCAGATGCTATCAGAAGAAACAGGGCCGGATTAAGCGATGATAAAAAACCGATCGGATCTTTTCTGTTTTTAGGAACAACCGGTGTTGGTAAAACAGAGCTGGCAAAAGCGCTGGCGGAGTTCTTATTTGATGACGAGAACAATATGACCAGAATTGACATGAGTGAATACCAGGAAAGACACAGTGTTTCAAGATTGGTGGGAGCTCCTCCGGGATATGTGGGTTATGATGAAGGCGGCCAACTAACAGAAGCGGTAAGAAGAAGACCTTATTCTGTGGTGCTTTTGGATGAGATTGAAAAAGCCCATCCGGACGTTTTCAACACATTGCTTCAGGTATTGGATGACGGACGTCTTACAGATAATAAAGGACGTGTAGTGAACTTTAAGAATTCAATCATTATCATGACCTCGAATTTAGGCTCCCATCTGATCCAGGAGAATTTTGAAAATATTACAGAGGAAAATCAGGATGAGATCGTCAATACAACTAAAGATGAAGTTTTTGACCTTCTGAAACAGACATTACGTCCTGAGTTTTTGAACAGAATAGATGAGGTAGTATTGTTCCAGCCTCTGAACAAAAAAGAGATCGGAAAAATTGTTCAGTATCAATTGAGAGGATTTAATGATATGCTGGCTAAGCGAAATATCATTATGACCTCCACTCAGGATGCTGTAGATTACCTGATGAATAAAGGATACGACCCTTCTTTTGGGGCAAGACCTTTGAAAAGAGTGATCCAACAGGAAGTTTTAAATAAATTATCAAGAGAAATTCTTGCAGGAAAAGTAAATGACGGAGACAGAATTACTCTGGACTATTTCGAAGAAACCGGCTTGGTTTTCAGGCCGACAGATCAATAAAGTAGTTTTTTTCATATATATTATTTTTGTAAGTAAGTGGTGCAGCCCAATTCTGCATCACTTATTTTTTTATTTAAAATTTGGACATGATATACAAATTTACATTTATTAGAATGTGAGATTTTGATACAATATCGGTAGATTAATAGGAAATCAATCTTTTATTTATTGCAAAGAAAAGGAGATGAGTATTATGATGAAGCCGGAACACTTTCATTTCAGAAAATATATAGGATTTTTAAACCGCGGATTTCACGGATTTACACAGATGTTTATATTATACTTTTTTGAAATTGCTAAAATCATACGTAATCATCTGTATAAATCTGTGAGATCTGTGGGAAGTATAACAAAGATAATATCGAGGTTTTGTATTTTAACAATAAACCATATGATAAGATTCTATATCTGCAAAAATATTGGACTAACATTGAATATAATGACTTGGATTTTATCAATACCATGTGAAATATAAGTATATTTATCATCCAAAAAATTACCAACTAAAACAAAATCAGTATGAAAAAGTTAAAAAGAAACGATCTTAAAAAGATCAGCGGTGGTGTATCCGCTGTAATAACAGAATGTGACATTGACATGAACTGCCCTGCAGGTTTATGCTGCTCAACAGGAAATATATGCAGAGATCCCAGAAGATATCCCTGCATTTAATCTTTCCATTACAATCATTACCAACAGAGCCTCCATTTCAACCGGAGGCTTTATCATTTTACAGTATAATATACAATCCGTAAAACCACGGAAAAAGAAACGGGAAAAAACACATCAGTTTACTGCTTATTTTTTACGAAATTTGCATACTAACTAATATTCTTTTATAAAACTACCGTTATGAAAACAGAACCTACTTTAGAGGGGGGATCACTTGGAGCTGCTTCAAGAGAGAACACCATTGCTTCAGAGCTTGTTAAAAAACTGATCAGCAATTACAGAGACAATCAGATGGAGGCTGTTAATAAAGAATTGGGAATTACCGACTCCCACTCCATATGGTTCGACCTTCCTAAACTGAAAAAATTTATTGCCTGCGTAGAAAATGAGGCTAAAAATGCAAACCCTAATGTTTCTGAAGCCGATTTAGGGATCAGGTTTTATTATGCAGCCTATCCAAAAGCTGAAGACTGGGCTATTATGGAAAACCACCCTGTAGAAAAAGAGTATGCGCAAAGACACACATTAGTATTGGTTCCTACTTTGAAAAAAGAAGACGAAACAGGAGCAATGCTTAACTATGATTTCTGCCCGTCCGGTTTTGATTCAGCAATAGCTATGACAGCAAAAAGAAGCAATGAAGGTGAGACTCTTGCAGAAAACCACGGAGTATTATCTCCACCGGAAAGTCCAAAAACAGAGCAATTTCCTTAATACTTTAATTTATCTTACCCCCATATTAAAAAATGACAGAATTTCAGAAAATACTCCAGGATTCTATGATCTGGGCAGAAGGGCTCGCTGCTTTCATATCGGTTATTTACTTTAACCGTAATAACGAAGAAGGGTACTGGAAGTATTTTTCCATTTATCTTATCATTATGTTCCTGTCTGAATTAATGGGAAAATGGGGAGATTTATTCATAGATTACAATAAGCAGAAATTTTATAATTATTTCGTAATTCCCCTTGAGTTTCTTTTCTTTTACTGGCTATATGCTGTAAAGTCATTAGGTAAACCAAAGTTATTTTACACCATGTCTCTTTTATATCTGCTGTCATTTTTAACCAGTGAATTCTTCTTCACTACCAAAAAGATTATTTTATCCTTTAACTATACAGTAGGCTGTCTCATCTTAATGGTACTGGTAGTCATGGAATATTATAAACAGATTAATTCTTCCGAAATTCTGAACTTCAGCAGAAATAAGATGTTCTATATTAATCTGGGAGTTACGCTATTTTATATAGGAACACTTCCCTTCTGGACCTTTTTTAACCTCATTAAGGAATACCGGGAACTTTATAGCATCTATTTTTCTTATTTTCTCATTTCAGGAATTATCATGTATCTATTATTTTCAATTTCATTCATATGGGGAAAACAGAGCTCATCATAGTATTAATTTTATTCAACATATTCTTTGTACTGTTTGTATCCGCAGTAATAGTTTACATAAGAAAATACCAACAGCGCAAAAAAGAATACATGAACGAAATTGAAGTAAAAAACGAAATTCATAAACGTGAGCTTCTTGCCACACAGCTTGAAATCCAGCAGGCTACCATGCAGCAGATAGGGCGTGAGCTTCATGATAATATCGGCCAGAAACTTACATTGGTAAGCCTCTACACCCAACAGCTTCTCTATGAAAACCGGGTTCCCGAGGTAAGTGAAAGGATCGATCAGGTATCCCAGATCATCAACCAGTCGCTGCAGGATCTGAGAAGCCTTTCAAAGACCCTGACAGACGATAATATAAACCAAAAGGAAATTGTAACTTTGATTCAGGAAGAAGTAGACAATACCAATGCTTTTAAGAGATGTCATGTAACTTTTGAGCATAATTTCAAGCAGCTTGATCTGGGCTTTGTTCATAAAAACGTATTACTCAGGATTACGCAGGAATTTATTCAGAACAGCATCAAACATGCAAACTGTAAAAATATTTTTATCAGACTGAATACTTCTGACGATATACTTTGGGAACTTAACCTTAAAGATGACGGTACCGGATTTGACAGTACCAACATAAAATCAAACGGCATTGGCCTCACCAATATGAAGAATAGAGCCGCCATTATAGGTGCTGATTTCAGCTTTGAAAGCCATGAAGATACCGGAACCACACTCAATATTATTTTAAAGAAACAGCCATGAAAAAAACCATAGTGATTGTTGACGACCACGTACTTATTGCCAAAGCTTTGGAAGGGATCATTGATAATTTCAATGATTTTGAAGTGATTTATGTATGCGAAAACGGAAAAGATCTCATTCAGAAATTTGAAGACAATGGCCAGATTCCGGATATCGTCCTGCTGGACATCAGTATGCCTATTATGAACGGCTTCGAAACCGCTGCCTGGCTTACACAGAATCATCCGGACATTAAAGTGATGGCACTCAGCATGCAGGGTGATGACAACAGCGTCATTAAAATGATCAAAAACGGTGCAAAAGGGTATCTGCTGAAAAACACCCATCCGAAAGACCTGGAAACTGCATTGACAAAATTAGATTCCGAAGGCTTCTTTTACCCGGAATGGGCCTCAAAGATCATATTTTCCAATATGAACAAAGACAAGGAAACAGAGAATTCAGTAAGAATTTCCGACCGTGAGAAAGAATTTCTGAAATACACCGTCACTGAGCTGAGTTACAAGGAAATTGCAGATAAAATGTGCTGCAGTCCAAGAACGGTAGAAAGCTATCGTGATCAGTTATGTGATAAATTGGATCTTAAAACCCGGGTAGGCCTTGCAGTTTTTGCTATTAAAAATGGTTTTGCCGGCTGATTAAAAAAGAGAAATAAAATTAAAAATATAAATCAATTTAAATATTTAAGTTAATTATTTTCAACAAAAATATATTTTGAAATAAAATATTTTAAACACACTGTAGTGATATGATTAAAATCCACATAAACACTACAAAAGATAAACAATATTCAATATTCATCGGCTTTGAGTGAAAAATATGCAAATATTTTAAAAAATATTTTGTTTATTAGTTTTTTATAATATAAATTTGGAGACCAAACCATTTATAATTTATTTATGAAAAAACTATTATTCGGAGCTCTCGTTCTGAGCTTCATGTCAGCTTGTAACAGTGATAATATTTCCAGCCAGGAGGATATATCCCAGGATTCAAGTGCTCCAACAAACTTTACAAATTCAAAAAGAGCATGCCCTTCCGATCTCATAAGAGAAAAAAATCTTAAAAATGATCCGGCATTAAGAGCAAGATTTGAGGCCAATGAATTACAGTCTGATAAATTCTCAAGAGATGCCGTACTAGGCAAAGTGCTTGCGGACGGAACCGTTGAAATTCCGGTTGTTTTCAATGTAATCTATAACACAACTGCCCAGAATGTTTCTGATGCAAGAATTGCAGAACAAATTGCGGTACTTAATGCAGATTACGGTGCTACCAATTCTGACATCAATAAAATTCCTGCAGCGTTTCAGCCTTCTGCTGCCGGTAATGTTAAAATCAGCTTTAAACTGGTGGCAACTAACCGTAAGCAATATACAAAAACAGGCTGGAGATCTGATCTTGAAGAGATGAAAAAATCTACAACAGGAGGTATCAATGCTACAGACCCGACTAAAAACCTGAATATCTGGGTTGTTAACTCAATTCTTGATGAGAACAGTCAGCCGGGAACACTGGGTTACGCATATTACCCTGAATCTGCCGGATTATGGTATGACGGTCTTGTAATCGGTTATCAGTATATTGGAAAAACAGGCGCTTCAGCTCCATTTAACTTAGGTAGAACTGTTACCCACGAAGTAGGCCACTACCTGAATTTACCTCACCTTTGGGGATCTTCCAACACAGGTTGTCAGACAGATTACTCTAACGACACTCCTACGTCTCCAGGACCAAATTATGGTACACCTACTTATCCTTTAAACAGAGTTTGCGGTGGAGTAAGCCGTTCTCAGATGTTTATGAATTACATGGATTATGTGGATGATAAAGCGATGTTCATGTTCTCTGCCAACCAGAAAACAAGAATGCAGGCAGTTGTAGCCGCTGCTGGCCCAAGAGCAGGATTAAGATAATATATCCAGATTAATTTTTAAATAAAAAAGCCTGAATTTCTTCAGGCTTTTATTTTTATAATGATCTCGTATTATTTTCAGGGGTATAATCCATAAAGATATCTCCATCCAGAATTACTGATTTCACCTTCTTCTTAATAGGAATTGTAAGATCTGCCTGGTTCTGGTCTTTTTCCCACAACGCCGGCGAGAAATGAAGCTTTTCTACAGACCCGTCCTCATAATTCAGTACAGCATCGAAAGGAATGGCAAAACCTCCTGCATTGTCCACATTTACCGTAAGAAGATCATTAAGCTGTGAAGCTCCGGTTATTTTTAAATCAATATAATTGTTAGTGTAGAACCAGTTTTGAAAGAACCAGTTCAGATTTTTTCCGGAACCTGTATTCATTGAATTGAAATAATCCCACGGCACAGGATGTTTCCCGTTCCAGTTATCCATATAATGAAGAAGGGCTTTTTTGAACAGGTCATCTCCCAAATAATCCTTTAATGCAAGATAAGACAGGGATGCTTTTACATAAGAATTGTTTCCATATCCGACTCCGCTTACCTGCGTACTCATAGTAATGACAGGTTGATCCTGTTCAGCAGAAGGGTCATTGATCCATCTTTTAACACGGAAATTTTTATAAAACTCTTTGGCGGCAGCTTCACCGTTTTCATCAATTCCGATCAGGTATTCCAGTGTTGTTGCCCAGCCTTCATCCATAAAAGCGTAGCGGGTTTCGTTGATTCCCATATAAAAAGGGAAATAAGTATGGGCAATTTCATGATCTGCTGTAAGTCTTGCATCACGAAGATCATCAGGAATACTTGTATCATTAATCATCATTGGATATTCCATATCAGCATATCCCTGAATAGCAGTCATTACGTTATATGGATATTCCACGCCCGGCCATTTCTTTGAGAACCAGTCCAGGTTATAATGCATCCAGTCTACATAATTCTCAAAATCTTTAGCTCCCGCCTTATATCCTGCCTGAACGCTCGCTCTTTTCGTTTTTAACTGAACACTTGCCGCATCCCAAACATAGTGATTACTTAATGCAAAACAAAAGTCTGTGATATGGCTGGCTTTGAATTTCCAAATGTTCCATTTATTTTGTTTGGTTACTTTTCCTGCCTTCATTTCCTGTTCAGAGGCAATGTGAACAACCTTATCATTTCTAAGGGAAGATTTGTATCTTTTTAAATATTCCGGCTGAAGCACAGCATCAGGATTCAGAAAATCCCCGGTAGCCCATACTACAAAATTTTTAGGAGCACTGATGGCAAAACTATAATCATTAAAATCATTATAAAACTCCTGCCTGTCGGAGTGCTGAAGCATATCCCACCCATTGTAATCATCATAAACCGAAATTCTCGGGAAAGAATAGGCCACGTAAAAAGTTTCGGGATCTATCTGCCCTTCCCTCCCACTCTGTACGGAAAGCGGGTATTCCCATTCTATTTTTACCTCAGCTTTTCCACCGGCTTTAAGCGGTTTATTCAGTTTTACTTTTTCTACTGTGCTCCAGTCATCACTGTTTACCGCATACTTCTCACCGTTTATCATCAATGATTTGATATGAAGACCTGATGAAAGGAAATCTTTGGACACAAAACCTGATCTCGGCGACTGTGGCTTATGAAGATTATTCACAAACCTGACAGCCAGATCCTTAAGTTCATCCGGACTGTTATTACTGTACATGATGGTTTCTTTTCCTGAAACGGTTTTGGTTCCTGCATCCACTTTTACCTCCACATTATAAATTCCTTTATTCTGCCAATAGTTTTTGCCCGGAGCCCCGGAAATATCCCGGGTTCCTTTTTCATAGGCTTTTTTAATATTTCTCGGCATATATAATTCCTGTGCAGAAACCTGTTGTATTGAAACAGCTATTATCAGGGCATAAAGAAATCGTTTCATATCTCCAATTTTTTTAAACAAAAATCAAAATTAGCAAAAATGCAATACAGAACAGCTATTTCTTTTATAATAATATTTTATGAATGATTTTAAAACAAAAATCCAATCCCTGAGAGGAATCGGATTTGAAGTTGATTTTCCGGTGAACTGTTCGGAATTAATAAGAAAGTTCCGCCAATACCGGAAAATGATCTGATGGATATAAAAGATTTTCCCGTCTGTCGTTGATATGTCTCTGGGATTTTATTCTGAATCCTTTTACGAAAATATAGTCAATCCTGTCCTTAGGAACTTCCTTGATATTGAAAGCTGTAAAAGTTCCTTTTGGTCCGTAAGGTTTTGTTTCAGAATGATAAAAGCTGTCATTCAGGTTCTGTGAAAGTATTTTTATCGGCTCTGAATCTTCTGTTAAATTAAAGTCTCCGCTTAAAGTTACCGGAAGGCTTTTAGGATTGAGTTCTTTGATCTTTTTCAGGATAAGTTCGGAAGATTTTACTCTTGCCACATTCCCGATATGATCGAAATGAAGATTCATTGCCAGGAATTCTTTTTTCGTTTTTTTATCTTTAAAAACCGCATAGGTACAAATTCTGTTAAGCGCTGCATCCCATCCTCTTGAAGGCTTTTCCGGTGTTTCGGAAAGCCAGAATGTCCCGGATTTTATAACCTGAAGCCTGTTTGTATCATAAAAAATAGCTGAAAACTCTCCTTTTTCTTTTCCGTCGTCCCTTCCCACTCCTACATAATCATAATTCTTAAGCCCTGTCTTAATATCTTTCATCTGCTCAGGAAGCGCTTCCTGAACCCCAAAATAATCGGGATGATAATAATTTAACAGATCCAGGGCATCCTGTTTTCTCTCTGTCCAGGCATTTTCTTTATCTGATGTTACCTGCAGCCTGATATTAAAGCTCATCACTTTAAGATACTGTGAAAACCCTAATGTAAAGAACAACACGGATAAAATTGATAATCTGAAATTCATAACCCTATTTTTAAATTAGAATAACAAAAATAGAACATCTTTGTGAGAGGTGATGCAGTTTGGGAATACATTATTATTAATTTAAGGAAGGAAGTCTGAAGATGGAGGATGGAAGTTAAAATAGCCGGAAGAAGCAATTGAAGTTTAACTTTATAAATGTTTTATCACTTCATTGCTGATAATAGTACTTATAAGACTGAAAACTCTAATCTTCCTTTCCCTACTTTCTTCCAACAAAAAATCTAAACTCCAAATGCATGGAGTTTAGGTCTCTCAATAAGAATTAAAGCTATGTTTTATTCTTTGGTAAATTTATATTCTCTTCCGGCCTGTTTAAAGATGAGGTCTTTTTTATCTTTACTGAATTCCAGCGTTATTCCGGCTTCGTTAAAGGTAAACTGGTTCCCGCCGGCATATTCAAGAGGGAATTCCGGCTGGTTGCCTGCTTTGGCAAAAAGCTGTCCGTTCTTATCGGTAAATACCAGTTTGATCGGGTCACTTTTAGTACCGTATGTTCCGGCAAAATCTTTTGTATTTACCTTTTCAACAGGCTTTGTTTGCGCTGAAGGCCAGATATTGTTGCTCATATTCACATCAGGAACCAAAGAATCCGGATCAAGCATCACTTCACTGATTTCTTTATTTGAATTCAGCTTAAGGAGCCATTCCGTGTTACGTTTCCAAACCTCAACCGGGATCTTAATGATCTGTTTAGTACCGTCTTTAAATTTCACCTGAACGGTTGTAGGCATCGGAAGCTGTCCAATATTTTCAACTGTGATCTGGGCACCGTTTTTAAAGTCTCCGCCGTTGTATTTTACGTCTTTAACAGACTGGTCAATCTGCCATTTATTGATGAACCATCCTCTCCAGAACCAGTTCAGCTCTTCTCCGGATACATTTTCCATCGTATGGAAGAAATCCCAGGGCGTAGGGTGTTTGAAGGCCCATCGGTCAACATAAGTTTTAAAGGCTTTATCAAATTTTTCAGGGCCCAGAATGGTTTCTCTTAAAATCTGCAGTCCCATTCCCGGCTTAAAGTATGCAAGAATTCCTATACTTCTTTCTTTCATATTATCAGGACCTACCATTACAGGTTCAATGTTATCGCCCATCATAAAGGCTCCGGTTCTGGCAATATCTTTTTTCCTGTAGTATTCTCCGTTGTTAAAAGCTTTTGTGGATAGTTCATTGATAAAGGTGTTGAAGCCCTCATCCATCCATGCAAATAATCTTTCGTTCGAACCTACGATCATCGGGAACCAGTTATGCCCGAATTCGTGATCCGTAACTCCCCAAAGATCTTCACCTGCAGAATCCATATGACAGAAAACAATTCCCGGGTACTCCATTCCGCCTTCATTTCCTGCTACATTGGTTGCTGCGGGATAAGTGTATTCATACCATTTCCGGGAATAATGTTCAATGGCTGCCTTTGTATACTCTGTAGATCTTCCCCAGGCTTTTTCGCCCGCACTTTCTGCAGGATAGGCAGATATAGCAACTGATTTTTTACCGCTCGGAAGGTTTATTCTTGCTGCATCCAGAATAAATGCGGGGGATGAAGCCCATGCAAAATCGCGGGTTTGGTCTATTTTGAATTTCCATGTTTTGGTTCCTGAAACCTGATTTTTTCTGATCTCGGATTCCGGACGGATCATTACTGTTTTATCACTGTTTCTTGCCTGTTCCCAACGGTTGTTTTCATCTTTGCTGTAAACTTCTTTGTAATTCTGCAACTCTCCTGATGCCACTACATAATGATTGGCGGGAACTGTAATATTTACCGTAATATTTCCATATTCCAGGTAGAATTCTGATGCTCCTACGTAAGGAAGCGTATTCCAGCCCATTACATCATCATACACACACATCCTTGGATACCACTGTGCAATTGTGAAAATTTTACCATTTTTTGTTTCCTGCACCCCCATCCTGTCGGAGCCGTATTCCGGAGAGATAAAAGAATATTCTATCTTAATCTTGGCAACACCGCCTTTAGCTTTAAGCTCTTTTGGAAGATCGATCTGCATCCTGGTATCTGTGATGGTATATTTCACATCTTTACCGTCCAGCTTTACAGATTTTATTTTATAACCTCCGTCCAGCTCTTCTCCATGAGCTCCATTTCTGCTTCCTGACGGCGGAACTACAGCATTACCACGGGAATCTTTTGCAAACAGGTTCTGATCAAGCTGCAGCCACAGAAAACTCAATTGATCCGGACTGTTGTTGGTATAGGTAATATCCGCTGTCCCTGTAATTTCATTTTCAGCCTCGTTAAGGTTTACATTTAAATCATAATCTGCCGAATTCTGCCAGTAAGCATGACCGGGCTGACCACTCGCCGAACGGGTTTCTGTCCCTGTCTGAGGATAGAAGAAGGGCTTGAACGCCTCTACATAACTGTATTTCGGAGTTTCCTGTGCTAAGGCAGATCCTGAAAATAAGGATAATACTGCCACTGCAATAAGGCCTGGAAGTTTATAGTTCATTCTGAGAAATTTATAATATTTCTGTGATAAGTTATAAAAAATCCCGGAATCGTTACAAATCCGGGATGCTTTTATCAAAATTTAAATTAATCTGATTTAGAGTTATTTAATGAGGAAAGCTGGAAGAGGGAGGATGGAAGTACTTTTGGACTGATAATTTCTGACAGTTATCGAATTAAATCATTCAAAAAATAATTGGATGATTATTATTTTTCAGGTTTTCAATAACTTCTCTCTTCCCGTTTCAGGCTTCCTGCCTTTCGTTAATTTGTTTTTTTCGCTTTAATCATTGCTTCAAGGGCATCCCACATTTCTTTCGGGATATCTTCAAGCATATTGAACTCTCCTGCTCCCTGAAGCCACTCGCCTCCATCTATCGTTACTACTTCACCATTCATATAAGCAGAATAATCTGAAACCAGATAAGCGGCAAGATTGGCAAGCTCCTGATGCTCACCCACTCTTCTTAAAGGAACTTTTTTCCTCATATCAAACTTTTCCTGAAGATCCCCCGGAAGCAATCTGTCCCAAGCTCCTTTGGTAGGGAAAGGGCCTGGCGCTATTGCATTGAAGCGGATGCCGTATTTTGCCCATTCCACGGCTAAGGATCTTGTCATAGCCAGAACCCCAGCCTTTGCACAAGCTGAAGGAACTACGTAAGCAGATCCTGTCCAGGCATATGTGGTCACGATATTCAGAACTGTTCCCGGAGTTTTAGAATCGATCCAGTGTTTTCCAACGGAAAGGGTACAGTTTTTTGTTCCTTTTAAAACGATATCCAAAATAGAATCAAATGCTGAATGTGTTAGTCTTTCTGTTGGCGAGATGAAATTTCCCGCGGCATTGTTCAGTAAAATATCAATTCTTCCGAACTCTTTTAATGCGGCTTCTTTCATGGATTCCACCTCATCCCAGTTTCTTACGTCACATGCGACACACAGAACTTTTCCGCCGGTTTCCTCCTCCAGTTCTTTTGCTGTTCCCTGCAATTTCTCCAGATTACGGGAAGTGATCACCACTTTTGCTCCCAGTTCCAGAAAATATTTCGTCATTGCCTTTCCAAGACCGCTTCCGCCTCCCGTTACAATGGCTACTTTATCTTTTAATGCACCTTCGCGCAACATGGGCTGTGTATATAAATTCATATGATTTTATTTTTTCCTAAAAATACTAAATATTGAACTCACGCCATTTAAAATAATGAGATAAATAATAATGTTATAAATAGTTATTCTCCATATTCCAAAAAATAACAGCAACCCTGTAATGGATTACAAGGCTGCTGTACTTTTATGATTGTCTGATCGTAAAAATATGTTATTAAATAACCACTCCTTTGAAAGAAAGTGTTTTAGGTGTTTTGGTTTCACTGGTGGTAACATTAACTGTTTTCATAAATGCCCCTTTAGCTGCTGCGTTATAACTAGCTTCCACAAATCCTTTTTTTCCCGGAAGAATCGGAGTTTTAGTGTAATCTGCTGTTGTACAGCCGCATGATGGTGCTACATTTTCAATAACGATAGGTTTTGAGGTTGTATTGGTAAATTCAAATCTGATCACCTTTGGTTTTCCCTGAGGAATATTTCCTACATCTATAGATTCTGATTTCCATTTAATAACATCTGCAATTGTTTTCACTATTGAATTACCTTCGGCAGGAAATACATTGGCATAGAAAGGAGAGAATGCCATAACGGCTAAAACTGCTGTAATTTTTAATTTTTTCATGAGTATAAATTTTAATAGTTAATAAATTATTATCTTTTGATAGAGCAAATGTACAGCAGATGACCGATACTGGTTGTTAACCGCTGTCAAACATTTGTTAACAAGTTGTTAATGATAAAAGATTAATAGATATTTTTGGATAATATTGTTCCGGAAATGAAAATAAAGAAACTCAATATTATTATAACGCTTGGATTCATTGCTATTATCGGAATTTTGATAGCACAGCTTCTGTGGGCACGGCAGGCTTATAATCTTGAAGACAGAAAATTTAATCAAAAAGTAAATATCGCCCTGCTGGAGGTGGCCAAAAAGTTATCCGGAGAAAAAAATTCCTTTACCGAAAATCCTGTACAGAATATAGCCAATGACTATTATGTAGTTAACACCAATAACGAATTCCATCCTGTAGTTCTTGAACATTATCTGAGAACGGAATTCACCCGTTTCCAGGTAAATACAGATTATGTATATGCTTTATATAACTGCCATAGCGATAAAATGATTTATGGGAAATACATGTCAAAAAACCAGGAAAGCCCCAGCGATAAGGTCATTAATTTTCCCAAACATAAAAATCTTACCTATTATTTTTCCATCCGTTTTCCGGATAAAACCACTTACCTGATAAGCTCACTGAGGTTTTGGTATTTGCTTACGTTTGCGCTTATTATTATTTTACTGGTGTATGTTTATTCCATATATACCATTATTCAGCAGAAAAAATTCTCGGAACTTCAGCGGGATTTTATCAATAATATGACGCATGAGTTTAAAACACCGCTGTCTTCCATACTTTTAGCATCAGAATCGCTCAGCAAGCAGGAAATCGTACAGGAAAATTCCAAATTACAAACCTATACTTCCATTATTATCAATCAAAGCCACAAGCTCAACAGCCATATTGAAAAAATACTGAATATTGCCAAAAATGATTCTTCCGGACTGTCTTTAAAACCCCAGAAGATTATACTGCTTCCCTTTATCCGGGAGATTGCCGATACCATGGAACAAAAGAATGAAAGCATCACCATTGATATAGACATTGAAAACGGTGTATCAGTAATGGCTGATGAATTTCATTTTACCAATATCATCTACAACATTCTGGATAATTCCATTAAATATTGTGAAACAAAGTCCCAGGTGATCATTTCTTCCTACAAAGATTCAAAAGGTTTATATTTAAGGTTTAAAGATAACGGAATGGGAATTCCCGCTAAAAATATTCCTCATATTTTTGACAAGTTTTATAGGGTGAATACCAAAAAAAGTGAAGAGATCAATGGCTTTGGATTAGGACTGTTTTATGTAAAAAAAGTAGTGCAGCAGCATAACTGGAAAATTTCAGTTGAAAATAATGCAGACAAAGGAATTACCACAATGCTCTTTTTCCCGTCTTAAATAATGCATAAGTATGGAGAAATCTAAAATTTTGTATGCAGAAGATGATCAAACCATAGCTTTTCTGATTCAGGACAGCCTGGAAAGCTATTATGATATCAACTGCTATTCGGATGGAAAGTCTGCACTTGATGCATTCAACAGCCAGGATTTTGATATCTGCCTGCTGGATATTATGATGCCCGAACTTAATGGATTTGAATTGGCACAGGAAATCCGAAGTAAAAACACTGAGATCCCTATCATTTTCATTTCTGCAAAAGCACTAAAAGAAGACAGAATTAAAGGGCTGAAAATCGGGGCGGATGATTATCTGGTAAAACCGTTCAGCATAGAGGAACTGATCCTGAAAATTGAAGTTTTCTTGAAACGCACAAAGAAAAAAGACACCTCCCTTCTGAAATATAAAGTCGGAAAATATGATTTCGATCCGAAAAATTACACCCTCCAGAATACGGAAAACAGCATTACGCTTACACAAAGAGAATCTGAACTGCTTTTGTATTTCATCCGTCACAAGAATGTAGTTGTCAAAAGGCAGGATATCCTGAAAGCCATCTGGGGAGATGATGATTATTTCATGGGCAGAAGTCTGGATGTATTTATTTCCAGATTGCGAAAAGTACTGGCTGACGAGCAAAACATCCTGATCGAAAACCTACACGGAATAGGCTTCCGTTTTTCGGAAAAAGATGCTTAATAATTTTGTTTAAACAGATTTGACAGTAAAATTTCATCCGGATTAAAGCAATAAATCATTATTCTTTGTTTTTGATTAACTTTAATCTTTGAAAATTTGCTCTTAATGAAAAATCACGGAACAACTGTTTTTCTATTCCTTTTATTCTTCAGCTTAAATCTTAAAGCTCAGAAATCTGAAAAATTAATACAATACGTCAATCCATTAATTGGTACCGAAAAAATGGGCCACACCTATCCCGGAGCCACCGTTCCTTTCGGAGCTGTACAGTTAAGCCCGGAAACCGATACTATTTCCTACGAACTGAACGGAAAATATAACGGCGAAGTTTATAAATACTGTGCCGGCTACCGCTATGAAGACAAAACAATTGTAGGTTTCAGCTCAACGCACTTTAGCGGAACCGGGCATTCTGACTTGGGAGATTTTCTTATCATGCCGACTGTTGGAAAATTACAGCTGAATCCGGGAACAGCATCAAATCCTGAAAGTGGCTACAGAAGCAGATTTTCTCATGAGAATGAAAAAGCAGAAGCCGGGTATTATAAAGTAAAACTGGACGACTACAATATTCTGGCAGAGCTTACTGCCTCAACCAGAACAGGAGTTCACCGCTATACATTTCCAAAATCTGATCAGGCACATCTTATTTTAGACCTTACCGCCGGAATTTACAATTATGACGGTAAAAACGTCTGGACCTATGTACGTGTAGAAAATGATGGAACTGTTACCGGATATCGCCAGACCAACGGCTGGGCAAGAACAAGAACCGTTTATTTTGCCATGAAATTTTCAAAACCTTTTAAGTCATACGGACAGAAAAATTTTGACGGGCCGCAGGTTTATAAAGGATTCTGGAGAAAATTCGATCAAAACAAAAACTTCCCCGAAATCGCAGGCAAAAACCTGAAAATGTATTTTGATTTTGACACCAAAGAAAACGAAGCCATCGAAGTAAAACTCGCAATTTCTCCCGTAAGCCAAGCCAATGCTCTGGAAAATCTGGAAAAAGAAACCGGTCGTCAATCTTTTGATCAGGTAAAAGCCAAAACCCAGGAAAACTGGAATACCGAACTGAATAAAATCCTCATTAATGGTTCTGACACAGAAAAAATGAACTTTTATACGGCAATGTACCACACGTTCATCAGTCCTACCACTTATATGGATGTCAATGGTGAGTATAAAGGTTTAGACCAGAACGTCCATAAGGCGGAAGGCTTTACCAACTATACCACATTTTCAATCTGGGATACTTACCGAGCCCTACACCCCTTCTTCAACATTATCCAGCCCAAACGGAATAATGATATGGTAACATCCATGATGGCCCATTATAACCAGTTTTCCATGAAAATGCTTCCGATATGGTCACATTATGCCAACGATAACTGGTGTATGAGTGGTTATCACAGTGTAAGCGTGGCAGCCGATGCGGTAATCAAAGGAAATTACACCGGTGATCCAAAAGAGGTTTTGAAAGCCTGTATTGCAACAGCCAATAAAAGAGATTATGAAGGAATCGGGTACTATATTGACATGGGCTATATTCCTGCTGAAAAAAGCGGGACCTCAGTTTCAAACACTCTTGAATACGCTTATGACGACTGGGTCATTGCCCAACTGGCAAAACATCTTGGGGAAACGGAAATTTACAACCAGTTCATCAAACGTTCTGAAAACTGGAAAAATAATTTTGATCAGAAAGAAGGATTTATGCGTCCCAGATCAGAAAACGGAAGCTTCAAAAAAGATTTTGATGTGTTGAGCACCCACGGACAGGGTTTTATTGAAGGAAATTCCTGGAATTACAGTTTTTTTGTTCCCCAAAATCCGGATGGCCTGATTCAAATGATGGGAGGCAGGAAAAAATTCGCTTCCAAGCTGGATGAACTGTTCACCATGCATCTTCCTGATGAATTTTTTGCTGATACGGAAGACATTACCCGCGAAGGAATTATCGGCGGTTACGTTCACGGAAATGAGCCGGCTCATCATGTTGCTTACCTTTATAACTGGGCGGGACAGCCATGGAAAACACAGGCACAGATCCGCCGTATTTTAGAAATGCAGTATAAGGCAACACCTGACGGTTTGGGAGGAAATGATGATGCAGGACAAATGAGTGCGTGGTATATTTTAAGCTCACTCGGGTTTTATCCTGTAGCACCAGGCTCCGAAGATTATGCAATAGGAAGTCCGGCTGTAGATCATGCCATATTAAATCTGGAAAACGGAAAAACTTTTGAAATTGAGGCAATCAACCAAAGCCCTAAAAATGTTTACGTGGAAAAGATTCTTCTGAACGGCAAAGAGATTAAGAATTTTACATTAAAGCATTCTGAAATTACGGCTGGTGGGAAACTTACATTTTATATGAGCGCTAAGGCAAAGAAATAGGTTCTTTTTTAACCACAAAAGTCACAACAGATTTTAGGATACTTAATTTTCATCATGATTAATATTCGCTGGATCAAAATTTCCCTCCCTTAGAAGCGTGGCAAAAATTTTCTGAATTTTTGACGGGGTGATTTAACATTCACACCTCCAAAATTTATAACAATAAAAGGGCAAATGTATTTATTTGCCCTTTTTATTTTCTCTCTTTTCCTTACAATTATTCTCCTGCTTCAAAAAGAAGTCTTTCCCCGAATTTTCCGTCTGCAATTTTACCATTATCATAAACAAGCTGCCCGTTAACAAAAGTCTGGGTTATTTTGGAATGCAGATTCATCCCTTCGAGCGGACTCCATCCGCATTTGTAAAGAATATTGTCTTTGGCTACAGTCCAGTCTGTATTTAAGTCTGCCAGAACAAGGTCCGCCTTATACCCTTCCCTTACAAAACCTCTTTTCTCAATTCTGAAAAGTATAGCCGGATTGTGGCTCATCTTTTCAACGATCTTTTCCAGAGAGATTTTTCCAGCATAATAATTTTCCAGCATAACCGGCAATGAATGCTGTACCAAAGGCGCACCGGAAGGGCATTTTGTATACACATTCTGTTTTTCTTCAGCAGTATGGGGCGCATGGTCCGTAGCAACCACATCAATTCTTCCGTCAAGAAGAGCTTCCCATAATGCATCTTTATCTTTCTGGGTTTTTACGGCAGGATTCCATTTGATCAAAGATCCCTTAGTTTCATAATCGTCATTGGTAAATGTTAAGTGATGGACGCATACTTCAGCGGTAATCTTTTTATCTTTTAACGGAATATCATTTCTGAACAGCTCCATTTCTTTAGCTGTTGAAAGATGAAAAACATGAAGTCTCGCTCCTGTTTTTTCTGCCAGTTCAATTGCTTTTGAAGAAGATTTATAGCATGCTTCCTCACTTCTGATCAGGTGATGGAATCTCACCGGAATATCTTCTCCGTATTCATCAATATACTTCTGAGTGTTGGCTTTGATCGTTGCTTCATCTTCGCAGTGAACAGCGATCAGCATTTTTGTACTGCTGAAGATATTTTCAAGGGTTTCAGGATTATCTACAAGCATATTTCCGGTAGAAGAGCCTAAGAATAATTTAATTCCCGGAACATTTCTCGGATTGGTCTTCAAAACTTCTTCAAGGTTATCATTGGTTCCACCCATCATAAAACCATAGTTGGCATATGCTTTTTGAGAACCTATTTTATATTTATCAGCAAGTAATTCCTGGGTAACTGCATTAGGAACCGTGTTCGGCTGGTCTATAAAACTGGTTATCCCTCCTGCAATAGCCGCTCTCGATTCCGTTTCAATATCTCCTTTATGGGTAAGGCCCGGATCCCTGAAATGCACCTGATCATCTATTACTCCCGGCAGAAGGTATTTCCCGGAACCGTCAATAATCTGGTCTGCATCTTCGGAAATATTGGAATCTATTTTTGAAATAAGGTCGTTTTCTATTAAGATATCGCTTTCGAAGATTTTGCCTTCGTTCACGATCTTTACATTTTTGATTAGGGTCTTCATTTTTACTTTTTATAGAAATTAGGGGTTTAGATATTAGAAGCTAGAAAAACCAGAGTTATAATATCTAATTTGTATCAAAAGCAAAATTAAGGTTTATGAATGAATTTTAATGTTTCCGATTATAAATCAATTTCTAAATATTTACATTTGCATAAAATTTCACACATTGAAAAAACTTCTCAACGAGACGATTATCTATGGAATTGGGGCCATTATGCCGAGGATCATTGTTGTATTGCTCAATTACCTGTTTATTAAGAACATCAATAACAGCGATTTTGCCATATTTACCAATCTCTACGCGTTGATATCCTTTGTAAATATTGTCCTTTCCTTTGGTTTTGAAACCGCTTATTTCAGATTTTCCTCCGATAAGGATAATGAGCAGAAAGTTTTCAATACGTCATTCTGGTTTCTGACAGGTTTATCAACTGTTTTTTTAATACTTGTTTTATTATTCAACCAACCCATTGCAAATGTTTTCGGTTACGAAAAAACCCCGGAATTTATCCGGTGGTTCGCGTGGATTGCCTTCTTTGACAATATCCTCGTTATTCCTCTGGCATGGTTCAGATTTCATAACAGGCCCATCAAATATACTGCTATCAGAGTGATACAGGCCGTTTTCCAGAGTATTTTTGCTATTGCATTATTTCTTTATATCCCACAGGAATTTTCATTAAAATTAGGTTTAAAAGAAAAAGTATCTTATCCTTTTTACAGTAATCTCGCAGCCAGCTTTTTAGGATTCCTGCTTGTTTTACCTGTCATTTTAAAGGTTAAATTTCAGTTTTCAAAGGATCTTTTTCTGCAAATGATCAAGTATTCGTGGCCGGTAATGATTGCCGGACTGGCATTTATGGTGAATGAGAATTTTGATAAGTTCATTCAGAAATTCATTATCAATGATGCCGAGGCAGGCGCTTATGGAGGATGCTATAAAATGGCCGTGCTTATGACGCTTTTTGTTACTGCATACAGAATGGGAATAGAACCCTTCTTTTTTAAGCAAATGAATAACAACAATGCCAAAAACACCTATGCTAAGGTTACCGAATATTTCTCGTTCTTCGCTTCTATAGTTGCCTTAGGAATCATTGCCAATGTTTCATGGATAAAACTTTTACTGGTTCCCAACAGCAGCTACTGGATTGCCATAAATATCATCCCCATCATTGTAATTGCCAATTTATTCTTCGGCATTTATTATAATCTTTCCACGTGGTATAAGGTAACAGACAGAACAAGAGTAGGAACCTATATTTCCTGGACCGGAG
This sequence comes from Chryseobacterium shigense, assembly GCF_014207845.1. Lineage (NCBI taxonomy): Bacteria > Pseudomonadati > Bacteroidota > Flavobacteriia > Flavobacteriales > Weeksellaceae > Chryseobacterium > Chryseobacterium shigense. Next base: position 367,810 of record NZ_JACHLC010000003.1, on the reverse strand, counting down.
CAATTATCACCATTGCCCTGAATTTCTTATTTCTGAAAAAATACGGTTTTATGGTTTCCGCCTGGGTAACTTTAGCCGCTTATTTTGTTATGATGGTTCTTTCCTATTTTCTAGGTCAGAAGTATTACCCTATTCCTTACAGAATGAAAAAAATATCATTTTTCATCCTCCTTTTAGCAGTCTTCAGTTATATGATTGTAGAATTATTCGATTACAATTTCTGGATAGGGAATCTTTTATTTCTTGTTTATGCAGGAGTTTTAATTTATTCCGAGAAAGACATGCTGTTATCAAGAATGAGAAAAAACTGATTATGGCCTCTAATTTGATACTATTGAGTTCTTAAAAAAATTAAGCAGGAGATCGATAAAGATGATAATTATTAGGATTACCAATGATTTTAATTATTACCTTTAGCCTGAACAAATTAAAAAAATAACAAATAAAAACATTGTCATATAATCTATGAAAATAATTGTTCCTATGGCTGGACGTGGTTCCAGATTACGTCCACATACTCTGACAGTTCCAAAACCTCTTATTCCTATTGCAGGAAAACCTATCGTACAAAGACTGGTAGAAGATATTGCCAAAGTAGCTGGTGAAAAAATTGAAGAAGTAGCATTTATCATTGGGGATTTCGGACCGGAGATTGAAAAATCTTTACTTCAGATAGCCGAAAAACTGGGAGCAAAAGGCAGTATATACTACCAGAATGATCCGCTTGGAACGGCACACGCCATTAAATGTGCAGAAGACTCCATGCAGGGAGATGTAGTGATCGCTTTTGCAGATACGCTTTTCCGTGCAGATTTCCAGCTTGATAAAAATTCTGACGGAGTGATCTGGGTAAAAAGTGTAGAAGATCCGTCTGCCTTCGGAGTGGTAAAACTGGACAACTATGGCTTTATTACGGATTTCGTTGAAAAGCCTCAGACTTTCGTTTCAGATCTTGCCATCATCGGTATCTATTACTTCAACAGTGCTGAAAAACTGATGAACGAGATCAATTATATCATGGATAATAATATTAAAAACGGGGGCGAATACCAGTTGACTACTGCTTTGGAAAACCTTAGGTCAAAAGGAGCGAAGTTTACTTTAGGAAAGGTAAATGACTGGATGGACTGCGGAAATAAAAATGCCACCGTAGAAACCAACAGCAAAATCCTTGAATACGAGAGAGAAGAAATGCTTAATTACCCGAAATCTGCAGTTATTGAAAACTCGCTGATTATCCAGCCGTGTTTTATTGGTGAAAATGTAAAAATTTCCAATTCTAAAATAGGCCCGGGAGTTTCATTAGGGAATAATACGGTCATTGTAAATTCCAATATTGAGAACTCTTTGATACAGGAAAACACGAAGATCAATCACGGAAACCTTTCTAATTCAATGATCGGGAATTCTGCACAGTACTTTGGAGTTTCCAGAGAAATTTCTTTAGGAGACTACTCAGTTCTTGATTTTTTATCCAGATAAGATCAGAAATACCTGATTTAAAACAACATACCCCAGGCCACACAATATTTCTTGTGTGGTTTGGCGTTAATATTGCAGCGTACCTTTTAATTGAAAGATAAATACATGAAAAACTGGATCCCGATACTTCTCATATTCCTTACCCTGTCATCCTGTAAAACAAGAAATGCTGCCAAACACAATAATGGCAACAAACAGGACAGCACAATTATAGCAGAGGAAGATAACAGAAATCCTAAAGATGCCAATGAACCGGTAAGAGACAAACTTACCTTTTATGAACATGTACTTATCCCTCCAAAATTTGATCAGATCAAGATCAACAGTAAAGTGAATGTGGAAACCGGAAACTTTATCCCAACCCTGGATGCTGTTATTTATATTGAAAATAATACAAAGGTCTGGATGAATCTTCAGGCGTTCTTCTTTACCGTTGCAAAAGGTATTGCTACTCCTGAAGGTATCAAAGGCCAGGATAAAACCAGTAAAACCTACATTGATTCAGATTTTGACTACTTAAACAACCTGCTTAACGTCAATTTCATCGATTATAAATCGCTGGAAAAAATACTGATGGGCAGAACTTTTATAAAAATCAGTGATTCACAGTTTACTCTTACCAGAAATGCGCAGGGCTTTAAAATGGTTTCCAATAACAACCAGAAAATTGAGACCGATCAGAAAACCAGAGAATATAAAGTTCTTCTTAATTATGACACCAATTATGATCTTCTGAGCGTAAATTTAAAGGATGTTTTGTCTGCTGACGAACTGGAAATCTCTTACAGTAACTGGAATGAATACAACGGAATCCGCCTTCCAAAAAATGTTAAAATAATTATAAAAGGTTCAAAATCTAGTCAGATTTTACTGGAAAACACGAAATTTGACTTTTCGAGGATGGAAACACCTTATTCTGTACCATCCAGTTATAAGAAAATCGAGATTAAATGATTAGAAAATTTAGCTTTTTAATAGGTATCCTCATGTTCGGCCTGCATCAGGGACAGCAGAGCAAGGAACAGCTTCAGAAACAGAATGCCGATCTTAAAAAACAAATTGTACAAATAAATACAGATCTGGCAAAAACCAGAACTGAATCCAAACTTTCAGTTGCCTACCTTGATAACGTCAATAAAAAATTAACTTTAAGAGAAAAGGTTTATACCAATACTCAGAAAGAAAAAAGATTTATTGAAGACGAGATCTATCTGCGTCAGCTGGAAATCAACCGCCAAAACAAAGAATTGGCAGTTCTGAGAAAGAACTATGCTGAAGTTCTCGTAAATGCATACAAAAACAAAGGAGTACAGAACAAAGTAACCTTCATTCTTTCATCCAAAAACTTAGGAGAAGCTATAAGAAGAGTACAGTACTTAAAGCAGTATGCTGATTATCAGGATAAAAAAGCTGCAGAGATAAGCAATGCAGCAGCACAGATCAAAAAATCAATCGCGCAAAAACAGAACTCTGCAAGAGAAAAAGACAATCTTCTGGTTAATCAGCAGAAAGATCTGGCAACCATCAATGTAGAAAGGGCACAGAAAGAACAGCTGCTGGCAGATTTCAAGAAGAATGAAGCCAAACTTACTGTAGAGCTTAAACAAAAGCAGGTGCAGTCCAAAGCTTTGGAAGGACAGATCAGAGCCATTATTGCGGAAGAAATCAGAATAGCAAAAGCTGAAGAAGAAGCAAGAAGAAAAGCAGAAGCTGAAAAAATCCGTATGGCTAAAATTATTGCAGACAGAGAAAAAGCAAGAATTGAAGCCGAAGCAAAAGCCAAAGCCGAAGCACTGGAAAGAGAAAGGAAAATAGCCGAAGCTGAAGCTAAAAAAGCAGCAGAATTAGCCGCAAAAAGAGCAGAAGAAGAAAGAAAACGAAGTGAAGAGGCAGCAAGAGCCGAAGCCAGCGCAAAAGACGAAGCACGAAGAATAGCTGCTAAAAAAGCATCAGACGAGGCCAATGCCAGAGCAAAAGAAGCATCAGACAAACTTATCGCAGCAAGAGCCGCAGAAGCCGCACTAAACAAGAAAAAAGAAGAAGAGAAAAAGGCCGCTGAAACCAAAGCAATGACCAGCTATGGAGTTACCACAACTACCGGTAGCAGCTTTGCAGACAGCAGAGGAAGACTTGGCTATCCTGCAGACAGAGCAGGACAGATTACCCACCGATTTGGAAGACAGCCACACCCGGTTTTCAAAAATATTGTTGAGGATAATACAGGAATTAAAATAGCAGTACCATCAGGAACCCGTGCTAAATCTGTATATCCGGGATCAGTCTCTTCTGTATTGGCCAACAGTGACGGAACAAAAACCGTTATGGTGAAGCATGGAAACTATTTTACAATCTATTCCAATTTGGCAAACGTAAGTGTATCCAAAGGACAGCAGGTGTCTTCCGGCACTCCCGTAGGTACGGTAGCCCAGGACTTCGATGGTTCTTACACCCTTGATTTCCAGGTATGGAACGGAAATACGCCAGTTGATCCGTTAGGTTGGATTTCATATTAAAAAAAGCGTAACTTTGTAAAAATCTTAAGAGATGAACACACTAACAATACTAGCCTTATCTTGGCAGCACATCCTTATCGTGGCTATACTTCTTGTATTGCTGTTTGGAGGAAAGAAAATTCCGGAATTAATGAGAGGAGTTGGTTCAGGAATCAAGGAATTTAAAGATGCCGTGAAGGAAGAAGACAAACCAGGTTCTGAAAACAAAGCCTCTTCTACCAACAATAACAATACTACAAGCAACTAAAATTCCTCAGAATTAATGAATTTTACCGAGACTGCATGGAAAGTCTTCAATCAATCTATTGAAGACTATCACGTGTCCGATGACGTTAACACTCTAATTAATAACCCGTTCGAAAAAGACAGTTTGGAACGGATTTTGTATGCAAAGAACTGGATTGATACCGTTCAATGGCATTTGGAAGATATTATTAGAGATGAAAATATTGATCCTGCTGAAGCTCTTCAACTGAAGAGAACAATAGATGCATCCAACCAGAAAAGAACAGATCTGGTTGAATTTATCGACAGCTGGTTCCTTACAAAGTTTGAAAATATAACTCCAGAACCTGATGCAAAAATCAATACTGAAACTCCCGCTTGGGCTGTAGACAGATTATCAATTCTTGCATTAAAGGTTTATCATATGTCATTAGAAGCCAATAGAGAATCCGCTTCTGAAGAGCACCGTGCCAACTGCCAGGCTAAACTGGATGTACTGCTTACTCAGAAAGAAGACCTATCAACTTCTATAGATCAGTTGCTTACTGATATTGAATGCGGTAATGTTAAGATGAAAGTATACAAACAAATGAAAATGTATAACGATGATAGTCTTAACCCGATCCTTTATCAAAAGGGGCAGCAAAAATGAGAAAACTATTTTTTTTTGGAGTACTACTGTTAATCATAACTTCCTGCGCAACGGAGAAGCTTAATCTTTCCCCGTTGTCGAATAATTTTTATAGCGAAACCAAAGGTTCTGATTCCGACAGAGGAGCAAAAAAAGGCTTCGACATCAATATCAAAGAAAATGTAAACGCTTCTGAAATTTCAAATCTTATTTCCACTTTTCCAAAGTTTAAAAATAACGGTTTGAATGATGAGATAACAAGCCTGAAATACAGCCTTCAGAATTACCTATATGCTATTGATGCCAATAATCCTGCAGGAAAAAACAGATCCATTAAAAATTTCGAAAAATCGTATAAGAAAATTCAAAAACTCAGACAGCAGCTTGATAAAGATGATGATGAAGTTCTTAACAGATATCTGGTTCGCTTAAAAACCAATATTTCTGTAATCGAAGATTCTTTAAAAGGAAATTAAAAACGAACCACTATTAATGATTAAAATTCAGGCAGAAGCCAATGTTCCTACAGAGCACGGCTCTTTCCGAATGATCGCTTTCTCCGAAAACGAAAACGACTGGATGCCGCACATGGCCATCGTAGCAGAAAATACAGATTTTTCAAAACCGGTGAACGTACGTTTCCATTCCGAATGCATTACCGGAGAAGTTTTCCATTCAAAAAAATGTGAATGCGGGCAGCAACTGGATGCCGCAATGAAATATACCCACGAGAACGGCGGAATTATTGTATACCTTCGCCAGGAGGGGAGAAATATAGGAATCATCAACAAACTTAAAGCATATTCTCTACAGGAAAAGGGTCTTGATACCGTACAGGCTAACCTGGAACTGGGCCTTCCTGCTGATGACAGAAACTTTGGAGTAGCCATTGAGATCCTTAACCTTTTAGAGGTAAAAGACATCAATCTTTTGACTAACAATCCTGAAAAGGTAAAATACGTCGAAAACAGCAATATCCACCTTAATTCAAGGGTTCCTTTACAGATCCCGGCAAATGAGATAAGTAAAGGCTATCTGCAGACTAAAAAAGACTTCTTTGGGCATTTACTCGATGATAATGACAATTAGATAAAAAAATGAAAGCTCCGGAAATTCTCCGGAGCTTTTATATTGTACGATATCCGGTTATTGTTTAGCAACAGACCAACTGCCACTCCAGTGTTGAAAATTCCACGTTCCGGACTTCGTATGTAAACTTCCGTATAATATAAACCCTTTTGGAGAAGGTGCCGGATTTAAAGCTCCGCCTGATCCCTGAAGACTGGTATAATATACTTCATCCATAGTACCATTTCCACCCCTTTTTACCTCAATGCTGCCGCTTTTACTTACATTTAAAATCAGAGTCCCATCAATCGCATTTCCTGAGTAGGTACCCACCCATTTTCCCATATAGGGAGATGTATAGTTTTCCTGCGCATTATTTTGATACCCGTTATCTATAATATCGCCGGTCTCGGTGCAGGAGAACAAAGACAACAATACAGTCAGCAAAAATTTAAAATAAAGGTTCTTTATCATGAGTTTGTATTTTTACGATAAAATTAAACTTTTTTATCTCTCTTCAAAATAGGACCTCAGGATATAAATTCAAAAGCTCCGGGATTTCTCCCGAAGCTTTTTTTAATTATAAAAAACTGAAAAGATATTCTTAATTAATTTACTTTGAAAGTCTGAACTTTCGTTTCATCAAGATTATAGTATTTTACTACTGCATTGTAGTCGCTGTAATCTACTCCAGCTCCGGTTTTACCGGTTTTATTGGCAGGATCAGCAGGTACAAGTACAATTCTGAAAGTCTGGTTGGCCAAATAAGCATTAACCTCAGCTGTAGATAATGAAGCAAGATTGAAATTAGGATCATCAATTCGAACCTCAACTTCCTTAGAATCAAATACGAAGTTATAATCGAATTTTCTGGCTGCAGGATTAGTTGCAGGATCTAAATACATAGTCTTAGGAATCTGCTGCCACGCATTTCCATCTTTTCTGTATACTAAAACAACATCCGTCTGCTGAATATTAATATCTTTTATCAACGCATAAGAATTACCTGCATTAAAAGTTCCTGTAGCATCTGCCATTACCGGAAACGTATCATTATCCTGCCCCTGTACAACAACATCGTCATCATTGTCACAGCTATAAGCTGTAAAACCTACAGCGCCCAGGAATAAAAAGAGAAGTATTTTTTTCATTTTTTGAAAAGTTTAGTTATTATTTATAAAGCGTATTCAAATCATATACCAAAAATTACAAAAACATTGTTTTCCTCATTTTTTTAGTTGTATTTTTGTTCTTATTCAATAGATCATGAAGAAATTGTTATATACTTCCCTCTTTGTTTTTTCATTCATAAGCTTTACAGCCAAAGCTCAGTACCAGCCCAAAAATATTTCTAAAGAAGACCTGAAAAAAGCGAATCGCTGGGTAGATAAAACCTACAGATCTCTTTCTCAGGATGAAAAGCTTGGGCAGCTGTTTATTGTAGCGCTTTATACCAACAAAGGTGAAGATTATATCAACCAGGTAAGAAACATTGTCGTTAATGATAAGATCGGAGGGTTGATATTGATGCAGGATGATGCTGCCAGGGAAATTAACCTGGTGAATGAATTTCAGCAGAAATCAAAAGTTCCGATGATGATCGGGATGGATGCGGAATGGGGACTGTTTCAAAGAATTGCCACTGCTTACAAATTTCCATGGGCAATGACCCTCGGAGCGATACAGGATAAAAGTCTCATTTACCAGATGTCCGCCAAAATAGCGGAAGACTGTCATAGAATGGGGATCAACTGGGATTTCGCACCGGTTGTTGATGTAAATACCAATCCTGGCAATCCTATTATCGGAAACAGAAGTTTCGGTTCGGAAGTGAATAATGTAATCAGCTCTGCTCTATCTTATTCCAACGGGCTTCAGGACAATACTATTCTTGCTGCAATCAAGCACTTTCCTGGGCATGGTGATACCAGTACGGATTCACATTTGGATCTTCCTATGGTTTCACATAATCTGGAAAGATTAAATACTGTTGAACTGGCGCCTTTTAAAGCTTTAATGGATAAGGGAATCGGTGGCGTGATGGTAGCTCACCTGTATGTTCCAAGCCTTGAATCGGGAAAAGGAATTCCGGCTTCCGTTTCAAAGAATATTGTTACAGGACTGTTAAAAGATAAATTTGGTTATAAAGGTTTAATCATTACAGATGCTCTGAATATGGGTGCCGTAGCCAACAAATATAAACCGGGCGAACTGGATGCCCTTGCTTTTAAAGCAGGAAATGATATTATGCTCTTCTCGCAGGGAGTTTCGGAAGGGAAAAAATTAATCCAGAAGGCCATTGATAAAGGCGAAGTGCCTCAGTCAAGAGTTGAAGAAAGCGTAAAGAAAATTTTACTCACGAAATATTTCCTCGGCCTTGATCAATACACTCCGAAAAATCCTGAAAACATCACCAGCGATCTGAATAATAATTCTCACAAAACTTTGGTACAGAACCTCTATACCAATGCGCTGACGCTGTTAAAAGATGATCAAAAGTTGCTCCCAATTGCTGGAAAGCAGATATATTATGTCCCGCTGGAAGAAGCTCCTTACCAGACTTTCGCCAACCAGCTGGGCTCTAATATAACAATTAAAAAAGCAAGCGAAATTAATACAATTCCTGTGGGTTCTACGGTAATCGTAGGATTGCACAAGGATAATTCAACGGCTTACAAATCTTATAAAATTTCAGCAGAATCTAAAAAAGTCCTTGCCGATCTTGCCAGAAACCAGAAAGTAATTTTAAATGTTTTCGGAAGTGCATACGCTTTGAAGGATATTGATATTTCAAAGATATCTACAGTTCTGGTATCTTATGAAAACAATGATGATTCAATGACTGCCACAGCCAATGCCTTGAACGGAAAAACAAAAATATGGGGCAGATTGCCTGTTCTGGTTAATGATCAGCTTAAGGCAGGAATGGGAATCGACAGTACTCCACTTTCTGCTTCGAATACCACAGTTTCTACAACATCAAAACAACAATAATCTAATGAAAATAGGCATACTTTGCTATCCAACATATGGCGGAAGCGGAATCGTAGCAACAGAACTGGGAATGTCCCTGGCCAATAAAGGCTATGAGGTTCACTTTATAAGTTCCGCGCTTCCCGCAAGATTAGACATTACAAACCCCAACATTTTCTTTCACAGAGTGAATGTACAGACTTATCCGCTTTTCCAGTATCAGCCTTATGATATTGCATTAAGTTCGATGATCTACCGCGTTGTAAATCTTTATAAACTGGATCTGCTGCATGCTCATTATGCCATTCCATATGCCTACGCTGCGTTTACGGCTAAACAGATGCTGAAGGATGATAATAATGACATTCCACTGGTAACTACGCTGCACGGAACAGATATTACTCTTGTAGGACAGCATCCAAGCTATAAACATGCCGTAGAATTCTCTATCAATCAGTCAGATGCCATTACTTCGGTTTCCGAAAGCCTGAAAAAAGATACCCTTCAGTTTTTCAATATCAAAAAGGAAATACAGGTTATTACCAATTTTATTGATAATTCTGAATTTGATGACTGTACAGAATGCCAGAGAACACAGTTTGCCAATCCGGATGAAAAAATCCTGATTCACGTATCCAATCTTCGTCCTGTAAAACGGGTGGATGAAGTTCTTCAGATCTTTAAAAATGTAGAAAAAAAGGTAAAATCAAAGCTGATTATCATCGGCGAAGGGCCGGATATGGAAAAGGTTAATCAATTCCTGGAAGAAAACCCTGAGCTTATTTCAAAAATCCGTCTTTTAGGAAAGGTGAATGACTTATATAAGATCCTGCAATTGTCTGATGTATTTTTACTGCCTTCTGAACAGGAAAGTTTCGGTTTGGCGGCTCTTGAGGCTATGGCGGCTTATACCCCTGTAATCAGCTCCAACGCAGGTGGAATTCCTGAGGTGAATATCCAGGGAGAAACCGGATTCTTAGCTGAAATCGGAAATGTGGAAGCCATGAGCAATTATACTATAAAGTTACTGAGCAATGAGGATCTTTTGACCAAAATGAAACAGAATGCCAAAGATCAGGCTATAAAATTTGATTTGAAAAATATCCTTCCCATTTATGAGGAAATGTACAGAACGACTATTGAAAATTTCAAGAAAGAGCTGACGAAAGTATAGAACTATTATTTCAATAATTCATAAGCATAAAAAACCTTCCTGATCATAGGGAAGGTTTTATTTTTTAGTTGGAGAGTAAAATATAGAAACTATAAATCCATATTCTGGATAAAGCTGCGCAGATCGTCATTCTTGCTCAGTCCCATTTTCTGTTTTAACCGGTATTTGGCCACTCTTACCGTATTGGGGTCTGCTTTAAGGATATTGGCAATCTGCTGGTTATCCATATTCATGTAAATATAAGCGGCATATTTCATGTCAAGATTGGATAGTTTCGCGGTGGATTTGCTTGCCAGAGATTTAAAAAAATCGGGATGAACTTTTTCTACAATATTCTGAATTTCATTAAAATCATTTTCATTCAGCAGATCTTCTTTCCAGATTTTATCCATGCTGATCTCGGTTTTGTCAGTCATTTTCGACTTAAGCCCCTTGATAAAATTATTTTTATAGTCCAGCCTAAGCGATATAGCCAATGCGTGTTTTTTTAATCTTTCCTGCTGAATCATCAGAATTTTCTGCTCTGCTTCAAGGAGGGCTATATTTTTTATGTTCAGTTCATATTTGTTATTGAAAGTATAATAAAGAGAAACACCTGCAACAATGATAAGAAGAATAATGACAATGTAAAGCAACTGTCTTTTTCTCAGTTCTGTTATCTGCTGGTTTTTTTGTTCCACATTATAGAAAGACTTCATAATACCTACATTACCGCTCAATTTTCTCTTACTGTCTTCTTTGATGATATTCTTTATTTCTTTTTCAAAAAACAGTGCTTTTTTATAATCATTTAGTTTTTGATAGATGTTGGACAGGTTTTCAAAAACTTCAATTTTATCGGTTACTTTATAATAATTGTTGGGATCATAATATTTGTAGGCTTTTAAGTAATATTCTTCTGCTTTTTTATAATCCTTCATTCCTTCATAAGTAAAACCTTTATTATTATAGACATCGGTTCTGTACTTCCACAGCTTTGGATTATGATCTATAAGTGCTTCACCGAGATTATTTAATTTCATTGCTTTTTCATACTGGGCCGGAGTTGCAATATTCAGGGTATATGAATAATTGATATAATACACCATGAATGATTTTTCCCTTGCTGCAGGCTCTTTTATGAGTTTTGCGTATTGATAGGATTTGTTATAATTAAGTATTGCAGAATCAATATTCTTTTTATTTTCAGTATGATGAAATTCTTCTAAATATGAATTTCCAAGCCGGCTCAGTGCCCAGCTTATCAAAACCGGATTCTTTGTCTTCAGTGCATAATCGCGTGTTTTACTATAATCTGAAAAACTGCCGTTATACATCTGTTTCAGGAAATACAGCAAAGTGAGCATAAAATACCCATCCGGTGATTTACTGAAAGTATCGAAGCTTTTATTGAAGAAATTTAAAAACAGTTCATCATCATTTAAGTCCATAAAATATCCGGCATAGCCAAAATTGACATAAGCACCGTCTAAAGGATTTCCTGTTTTCCCGGCAAGAATCTTGGCCTCGTTTAGTGCCTCAGCTCTTTTACGCTTATCTTTAATCTTCGAATAATAATAGGAAAGGTAAACGTATCCTATTACTTTCCTGGAATCATCTTTTGAAGCCAGACAGTCTGAATAGATAAGATCTTTTGCTTTTACCAGTTCATTACTGAATAAATAGGTATATATCAGCTGTTGGTTTTTATCTAAATCACTTTGTGAAAAGCATAGATGACTGATACAAGTAAAAACAAAAATTAAAATATTTTTTTTAATCACCCCCAATACAATTAAGTTAACAGTTACAATGTGTTTTTTTATAAGTAGTGTACAAATATATACCTGCGCTTTTTATAAATGAATAAAAATCATGTTTTATAACAGAACTGCATTTTCTGCATAATACACTAACAACCAAATAATTAATACCCGATGTACATAATTTGTACATACCCTGTTTCCGGCTTGTAAATAAATTGTTTCCTATAATTCTTATTTTATAAAATTTAGTATAACATATTTGTACCATGAGGATAATATTTTCATCTCATATATTCATTTAACAAATAAAAACCTACAACTATGAAAAAAATAAAAAAAATGTACTCCGCATGGGAATACATAAAAAAAATAATTTTCGTGAAAGATAAAATTTAAAATAATCAGAGCCCAAACTTAAAAAAGACTATAAAAACATAGACAGAAGAATCTTCCCAATCAAAGATAAAACCTTATGAACTACACAGATAATGAATTGAAGAAAAATATCCGGAGCTATAAATTACTGAAGCTTCTGGAGCGTTTTAAGATCATAATTTATCTGCTTCTCCTGCTTTTGTTCTTTGTGCTAATTTTTTGTTTTAAATAATTTTCTACAACAAATTCCTGATATTATTTTTTCAGATGCTTTCATGAGATAAAGCCTGATCTAATTTTTTCAGCAGAAAACAATATACAATCTTCAATCCGGTGCCTAAAAAAACACAATTAAAATAGTCTAAGGTTAAAGACAAGGAAGCACCACTACTAACCACTATAAATTTTGAAAGGTGATGCGTTTTACACACCACCTTTCATTTTAAACCACCATGAATTACAAAAATCTCAGAATAGGCTCAGTAATCAAGCTCTTGATTGATGAAAATAAAATAAATCCGAATGACATTTCCACCCATTTCAAAATACCTGAAAATGAACTAATTAACATTTACAATGCTCACAGCATGGATTCTGAAAAACTTTTGCAGTGGAGTAAGTTTTTAGATTATGATCTTTTCAGAATCTACAGTCAGCATCTGATCCTTTATTCACCTCCCATCAACAGTGGTTACGCTGAAGAAAATAAAGTGAAGAAAAAAGGCTTCAAGAATATTTATACGAAAGAAATAATAGAATTTGTGCTGGAACAGCTGGAATCCGGCGAAAAAACAACTGCACAGATTATTGAAGATTACAGAATTCCAAAAAACACGCTGCATAAATGGAGAAACAAATACACAAAATAGGTACTCCGGACTATAAAAAAATTTATATCGATATTTTAAAAAAGAAATACCCCGAAAAGGCGGAACGCTGTACAGTTATCCTGCAAAAAGAGCAGCTTACGTCTTTAGATGTTGTTCATCTTAATGAAATTATATTTGGAAAGGAATCAGCAGTTAAAAATCAGGCTCATAAATCTTATGATACTGAGGCAATTCATGAAATATTAAATTATCAAAGTAAAAACAGTTTAAGCAACAGTCAGTTAGCAAGGCACTTCAGGATAAGCAGGAATACGGTTGCGAAATGGAAGAAAAATACTTGATAATATTCTCAATAAAGAGTATTAAAGGAACATTTTCCTACAAAACAAAAAATATATAGAACGGGTACAGAAAATTTTAAAAAGCAGTCAGTAAAAATCTGATATTTCCTTTATATTTATCGTCACACCATGACGGAAAAACTGCTTCAATATATTTGGAACTATAAGGTTTTCAAACATTTCGACTTCAAGGATATTGAAGGGAATCCTGTTGAGATCATTACCTTTGGAAAATGGAATACCAATGCAGGGCCGGATTTTCTCGATGCGAAAATCAAAACAAAAGGTCTTGTTATTGCCGGAAATATTGAACTGCATATTCGCTCTTCCGACTGGATTTTCCATAACCACTCCAAGGATCCAAATTACCAAAATATTATCCTTCATGTTGTTTATCAGAATGATACTGAAATTGAAGATCTCATCATTAAAAATGTTCCTACCCTACAGCTGAAAGATCATATTGACCAAAACATTCTCTGGAAATATGAAAAGCTTGTTAACGGAACCCGGTTTATTCCCTGCGAAAACATTTTTGATTGTTCTAAAATACCACCGAATTTTCACGAGGCTAATATTCTTAAAAAGCTTGATAAAAAATCTCAGGAACTGGAAAAAAGCCTGGAAAAATACAAGAATAATTTTGAAGCAGTTCTCTTTCACAGCCTGGCTTATTCTTTCGGATTAAAAGTTAATGCCCATATTTTCACACAGATTGCAGAGTCTGTAGATTTCAGCATTATTAATAAAATCCGGCAGAATGAATCTCAGCTGGAAGCTCTTCTGTTTGGGATTTCAGGGTGGCTTGACGATCCGAAAGACGGAAAAATGAGGATGTGGAAAAGGGAATTTGAATTCATCAGAAAGAAATTCAGCATTCCGGATCTGACGTTGCATCCCAAGTTTTTAAGACTGCGGCCCCAGAATTTTCCTACGATACGCCTTTCTCAGCTGGCAGATCTGTACTATAGGCATCAGAATCTGTTTTCAAAGATCATCAAAGCGGATCATATGGATGAACTGTATGAAATTTTTGCACCGGTAAAAGCTTCGGAATACTGGGATCTTCATTTTACATTCGGAACATTTTCAAGATTCCAGCCTAAAATAGTAAGCAAAGATTTTATTGAACTGGTGATCCTCAATACCGTACTTCCGCTAAAGTATACTTACCACAAATATCATAATGAAGAAATTACAGATAAAATACTGGAATTATACAGGAACAAAACGGCAGAAAAAAACTCAGTAATATCGGGATGGAAAAAGCTGGGGCTGAAGGTTAAAGATGCACTGGAAAGTCAGAGCCTTATTTATCATCATAAAACCTCGTGTGAAGAAAAAAATTGCTTAAATTGCAGTATTGGATTTAAACTTTTAAAAGAATCTTCAAATGCTTGATAATATCCGCCACAAAATGGAAAGAGAATGGTTTGGCGTTCTTACGAGAATGGGAGCTAAACTGGGAATTCCTGTATCTAAATTAAGGATCTTCTTCATCTATTCTACTTTTGCAACTGCCGGATTTTTCTTTTTGATTTATCTGGGACTGGCATTCACGCTTTGGATCAAAGATATTTTTATTACAAGAAGACCCAGCGTTTTTGATTTATAATTATGGAATTTTTACCGATTACCTCTGCCGAAGACTATAGAGTCCGGGACATCTATACCTCTTACTCCAGTACATTTCCCGCGGATGAACAAAGAGACTGGAACCAGTTTACCGCTTTATTTTCAAATCCTCATGTGAAAATAATTTCAGTGCTTCACGAATCCCAGGCTATTGGCTATCTTATTATCTGGGAGCTGAGTTCTTATATTTTTATGGAACATTTTGAAGTTTTTGAGGCATTCAGAAGTCAGAAACTGGGATCTCATATTACGGGATACCTGTTTAAAAACTATCCCCGTATCATCCTTGAGATAGAACCTGAGCATTTGGGTGATGATGCAAAAAGACGTTATTCTTTCTATCAGAAAAACGGTTTCACCCTGATTGATGAAATGTATGTTCAGCCAAGCTATGGCGAAGGAAAAAAGCCTTTGGATCTGTGGCTGCTGGCTAATTATATTCCCGAAGATTTAAAAAGAGTCAAAGACGAAATTTATGATGTTGTGTATCATTAAATATAAAACCCGCAGGAAGATCTCTTGCGGGTTATTTTTTGAACCACCCCGTCAAATCTTTGATTTGCACCCTTCTACAGGAGGGGAATTCTTAAACAGCTATTGATCTCCTTTATTAATTGACTTCGTATTCCAGTTTAATGGTAATATTGGCTTCTTTTTCTTTGGAGGAAGTATTGAATGTTCCGCCGTAGGAATAGTCTTCATTAGAATTAGGTTCTGTGATCTGGATCACTCCCATCGTTGCTTTTTTAAGATTTCCCAGGCTGCTTCCTGAATTTTCCGCAATTTTTTCTGCCCTTTCTTTGGCATCTTTGGTTGCACTGGCAATCATTTCCTGTTTTACCGTTGCCAGTTTAGTGTAAAAATAAGATGGTGCTGAGGAAGTAAACTCAATGCCCCTGTTGATGATCTCTGTAATATTTCTGGAAAGATTCTCAATTTTCACTACCTCTTTACTTTCAATAGACACTTTTTGGGTAAGGTTGTAGCCTGAAAATTCACCCTGCACATAGTTCCCGTTAGAATCGTTATAGCTCCTGAACTGTTTTTGAATATCAACGGATGAAAATACAATCTCATTCTGTTTAATTCCTTTCGAAAGAAGATAATCATTAATGACCTTTCTGTCTATAGCCAGCTCATCATAAGCCGCCTTTAGATCCGAATTGTTTTTGGAGAAACTTCCGGACCATGTGATCAGATCGGAAGTAAACTGTTTGGTGCCTAATCCCGTTACGGAAATGGTATTTTCAGATTTGTTCCTGTTTTTAATAGCATTTCCTAAAAATCCGAGTCCGAGAACAAATCCAAGTGCCCCGACTGCTACTGCAATAATATTTTTATTCATAGAAAAATTGTGATTGATTGATTTTGTGTAATCTACATCAATTTTCATTCCGAATTTTAAGAATTTCTTAACATTATTCCGGTTAATTGCTGTTGAGAAAAACTTCTGCGGAAACCAAAAACGGAATTAAATAAAAACTTTGTTTAATATAAGTTCTCTTTTGCATTTATTTTTGAGTCTGTGGAGCCCGGTAGGAAGAAATCCTTGTCAATACAAACCGTTGAAATCTATAGAGGTCGGCATCACTGCAGAAACCGTATTTCAGAATGTTTTTTCTTTCGAATCCGCCTGCCATAACGTAGCTGATAAAATGATCTATCTGGGGTTTATCTATTTTTAAATCTGTGAAGTATTCCTCACCAAGAGCCGTTTTCAGGTAACCGGCCAGATCAATATCGTCCCACTTATTCTTCACCTTCCCTATAGAAAAGCCCTGTCCTTTCGGCTGTACAAATTCTCCGGGTTTTGCTGCCAGTATTCTCGGATCTGATTTCTGTGCAATATACCGGTCAATATCTTTTACCAGTTTCTCTACCTTTTTAGGCCTGTTGAGATTTTTTGCATCAATCTTAAGATCTCCTGTAATACCCTGCTTCACCTCCACTTCGGGAATTAATATTGTAGCCCTCGCTAAGGTAACATTCATAGGAGATTCTATATTTTCTTTGGAAACTTTTTTAACGATGCGTTCATAACCTGCTTTTACAAAACGTAATTCATCTCCTGCCCTTCCGGAAACCATGAAATGTCCGTCTCTATTGGTCACTGCTCTTTCGTCCGTTCTGATATTAACTACGGTAACATCTGCAATTTCAGCATTATCTTCGGAAATTATTTTTCCGAAAATATAATTTTGGGCATTGGCATGAATGAAAAAAAAGGTGGTTAAAAGAAAGAGTAGTTTAAATTTCACGGACAGTTTTTTATAGAGCAAAGCTAGAATTATTTTTAAACTAAATAACAAGTTTAACCACAGTTAACGCGTTTTAGGATTTCTTTTTGATTTTTGCAGCCTAAACTGTTAAATCACCACTCCGATTTGTTAAAATTTCACTTAAAAATTAGCTAACTTGCAGTCTCAATTCTAAGTTCAGCAATGCAAAATTCTTACACAGTAATCAATGCTTCAGCCGGTTCAGGGAAAACATATGCCCTTGTCCAGAGGCTTCTGATGATCTGTCTCCGCTATCCCAACCAGCAGCAATCTATCCGGAATATTCTCGCTCTTACTTTTACCAATAAGGCGGCCAATGAGATGAAGGAAAGAATTCTGTCGTGGCTCGGAAACTTTTCGGCGGGCAATTTTGCAGAAAACAATGACCTGAAAAATATTCAGAAAGCATTGGAGAATGAAGGACTTAAAATTACGATTGATGAGCTTCATAACCGTTCAAAAAAGCTGCTGGATTATATACTTCATAATTATTCAACATTGAATATCGGGACGATTGACCGCTTTAATTCAAGGCTGGTAAGAAGTTTTTCCTATGAATTGGGCCTGGCTAAGAATTTTAATCTTGAAATTGAAGCGGAACCTTTTCTGATAGAAGCTGTGGATAAAATGCTTGACCAGATCGGCGAGAATGAAAATATCTCCAATTCTTTCATGGATTATGTGGATTACAGCTTGGAAAACAATGAAAGGATCAATCTTAATAAAAGCCTTTATGATTCTGCAAAAGAATTTGTAAAAGACATCCACTATGAGCACCTGAAAAGTAACCAAAGCTTTGATGATACGAATTATGAGAATATAAAAAATACGCTCAGAAAGGAAATTGTTCAGAACAAAAAACAGTCTGAAGAACTTGCTGCAAACTCTATTGAACTATTCAGATCCAGAAACATTGAGATCGAAGATTTTGCACAGGGCAAAAACGGAATTGGCGGATTTTTCACCAAGGTTCAGGATTTTTACAGTCAGAAAAGACCTGGTTTTCCGTTTCCTACCACACTTGAAGAATCTGTTGTTAATAATTACAGGAAAGGAGCTTCCGCAAAATCAAAAAGTAAGGAACCTGAGATCTTTGAGATCCTGGATCAGCTTCTTGAACACAGAATGAAACTCATCCTTTTATATATTGAAACCCAAAAAAAGGAAAAAATCCTGTCCGCACTTCTTCCTCTTAAGGTAAATAAAGACATTCAGGATGAATTAAAAAAAATTGAAGAGGAAAATGATCTTGTTCTGCTTTCAAAATTCAATATTCTGATCAATGAAAATCTTAAGAATGAACCATCCGCTTTTATTTATGAAAAAGTAGGCTCACAGTTTCAGCATTATTTTTTTGATGAATTTCAGGATACTTCGGAACTGCAATGGCAGAATTTCGTTCCGCTACGTGATCACAGTGTCTCTACAGAAAATACTTCCTTTACACTGGTAGGCGATCCTAAACAAAGTATCTACCGGTTCCGGGGAGGGGAAAGCAAGCTGATGCTGGATATTATCAACAAGAAAGAATTTTCTCCTAAGGAAGCTGATCTTCTGGTGTTAAAAGATAACTGGAGAAGTGCCAAAAATATTGTACAGTTCAACAACGAGCTGTACCGTTATCATTCGGCAGGTTTGGAAGAGGAACACAGGAATATTTTCGGGGAAGATGCTGAACAGAATTCAAAATCACAGATCGAAGGACGTATAAAAGTAAATTTAATTGAAAATCTTACGAACGAGGATTTTTATAATGATACTTCGGAAAGGATGCAGAAAGATATTCAGGAAAGCCTGAATAATGGGTTTAAATTTTCTGATATTACCATTTTATGCCGTGGTAATTTTGATATTTTCAGCTATTCTCAGAAACTGGGAAATCTTAAAGTGAACTACCGGGGTGAAGAAGTAAATATCAAAACGATTTCCGATAAAGGTCTGACCCTGGAACTTTCCAATACTCTGAAAGCCGTTGTTGAATTCCTGCGTTGGGAAATCAATCCGAAGAACAGGCCCAATCTGATTATGATGATGTATTATCTGAATACGCTTGGGAGAATTCACATGAAGGATTTCACACTGGAAATGAAAGAAATTCTGGATATAGAAACGCATGAGGAAATTATTCAGTTTATTCAGAATACCTATTCCCTGAAGCTGAAACAGGATAATTTTCCAAGATTCAACCTGTATAATTTTGTGGAATACTACATCAATGAATTCGCTGTGGAAAATAAGGAAACGGATTTCCTGCTGAATTTCCTTGAAATGCTTTTCAATTTTACACAGAATGCAGGGGCCAGTACAAAAGAGTTTCTAAAATACTGGGATGAAGAAGCTTCTTCCTATACGATCCAGGCTTCAGAAAATATTGATGCCGTACAGATCATGACGATTCATAAATCTAAAGGACTGGAATTCCCGATTGTATTTATCCCGATGATGAACAAAAACCGGGACAGTGAATTCACGAATTGGTTTGATACGAATAATGATGATGCCCTGAAATCTGTGAACATCAACCAGTTCAGCAAATATCTTGAAGTGTATGATGAGGAAATAGAAGCTTTTAACAGGAAAAATTCTTATAAAAACCTTATTGACAGATTGTGTCTTCAGTATGTAGCCACCACACGTCCTGTAGAACAGCTGTTTTTCTATATTCAGAAGGCGAATAAGACATCCAATAACCTTGAACTGCTGGAATTTTTTAATGAAAAGAATCCGGAAGGGGCTGATGAATTTGACCTCTATGAAGTACATCCGGAAATGCTGAAAAAACATTCAAGGGATAAAATATCGTTATTTAAGACCAAGAATATTCAGAACCTTAAAAATATTAATGAAAACAGGTCTTCTATAAAGATTGCCACACCTTCAAGGAACTATCAGGTACGAAATGAAAAAGTAAGGATCGGGCTTTTCGTGCATGAATTGCTGTCCAGGATCAATACGGAAAAAGATATAGCCAAAGTTCTGGAAAGCTACGTACTGGACGGGCAGATCACGCTGGAAGAAAAAAATGAGATTCAGGAAACTTTAGTACAGATCATCAGAAAATATTCTGAGTTTTTTGATGAAAAGTGGGAAGTGATTAATGAGAAGGATATTATGATTTCTGAGAGAGGTCAAAGCCATATTTTCAGACCAGACCGTATTTTAAAAGGAGAAGAGGGCTATATTATTGTTGATTTCAAAACAGGAGAGCAAAGTGAGAAAAATGAATATCAGATCGAAAGGTATAAAAATATTCTGGAAAGCCTGGGAAGAAAAGTTTTAAAAACACAACTTATCTACCTGTAATTACCGAAAATTCTGATTTGTACGTTTTAACTTTTTTAAAACAAAATTTAATAAAATTTTATGTTGATATTTTTTTTAAGGAAATATTTTTAACCTTGTTTTGCCGGATAAAAATAAACCATGAAAAAAATTAAATTCAAAGCCATACTCCCGCTTTTGATGATTCTGCTGTTCTGCAGTATGCATGCACAGAAAAAAAGTTTAACTGCGGATGAAAAAATTTATCTTAAGAAATTCATTTATCCCCTGAAATCTTTCGAACCAAATTATCCGGATCAGGCTGATCTCAAAGTACTTGATACATTTATCGGGAATTCCAAAATTGTTGCATTAGGGGAAGTTTCTCACGGCTCCAGCGAAATTTATAAAATGAAGGACCGATTCATCCGATATATGGTTCCTCATAAAGATTTCAGCATTTTTTCACTGGAAGCTGTAATGCCTGAATCCTATCTGATGAATGAATACACACTTCATGGGAAAGGTGATCCGAAGATATTTCTGAAAGATATGCGTTTCTGGATCTGGCAGACCGAAGAAATGCTAAGCATGGTGGAATGGATGAAAAAATATAATGAAAACACTTCTAAGAAAGTACAGTTCACCGGTTTTGACATGCAGTATTATGAAGGTGCATTAGAACAAATGAAGAGCATCTGTATTTCCACAGGTTATCCACAAGAAAATGTGGATAATTTTTCAACACTCCTTGAAACCATCACAAAACAGACCCAAAGCAAAAAATCCGGAAGAACAGCTATTTCAGAAACACAAAAGCAAGCCTTGCAGAACCATTTTACAGATTTCAGAGAGCTATCAAATAAAATAACGGATGAAAGAGAGAGAAACCGTTTCCTGCAAAACATACGAATCATTGAGCAGACTACAGACAAATCTTACATGAAAAGGGATCTGTATATGGCAGAAAACATTAAATGGATACATTCCCAGAATCCGGATGCTAAAATGATTATTTCAGCTCATAATGGCCATATCAACAATCATCATCTGAAAATGGGCAGCTACCTCAACCGTGGCTTTAAAGATGACTATCTCACTTTCGGGTTTGCATTTTACAGCGGATCATATACTGCCTTCAATCCCGGCTCCGGAGATGTGGGCACTTTTCCGGCACAGACAGCCTACGAAGGAACTCTTGAGAATATTTTAAACTCACTTGATATTCCTATATTCATCCTTGATCTGAAAAGCCTGAAAAAGGAAAACAATGAGCTGGCACGCTGGATTACCGGAAATGAAATGAAATTCAGACAAATGGGGTCTACTGTGACTCAAAAAGAATTTAGAGATACCCATGTTGCGGATGATTTTGATTACCTCATTTTCATTAAGGAATCTACAAATTCCAAACTTTTAGCTAAATAAAATATGCCCCGCCGTTCTCCGAACGGCGGGGCATATTCATTACAATATAATTTAATTAAGCTGTAGGATCGGGCGTAAAAACTCTCTGAGCCAATTCCTGATCGAAAAGATATAATGCAGACGGATTGTCGCAAACCATCTTAATCTTTGTAACATATTGTGAAGCACTTGCTTCTTCTTCTACCTGCTCGTTAATGAACCACTGAAGGAATGAAGTTGTTGCGAAATCGCCTTCATCATTAGCATTTTTCACAATGTTGAAAATACTTTTGGTTACTTTCTTTTCGTGTTCCAATGCTTTTTCAAAAATATCGGTAGCATTTTCGAACTCATGCGGGGGTTTTGCAATTTCCCCGATGATGATTTCCCCTCCCACGTCATTTAAAAAATCAAACATTTTATCCGCATGCATCAATTCTTCTTTGCTCTGAACTCTGAAATAATTCGCAATTCCGTCAAGGTCCTTTCCTGAAAACCAGGCAGACATTGAAAGATAATATTGTGCGGCATATTGTTCGTGAGCTATTTGTTCGTTAATTAACGTTGCAATTTTTTCGCTGATCATAAGTATAAATTTATAGTCAAAAATACGCAATAAAAGCCCGAAATCAAAAGTTTTAATGAAATTTAATACAAAAAGGACGGGAGTAAACCCGTCCTTTCCACATTAAAAAATCAAAATTATGAATTGTTATTTTGCTATCTGAGCATCATTATTCATAGGCTTTCTCATCATTTTTCTATCCTTCATTGCCGTCTTTCTCTGCTCCATTTTAGCTTTTCTGTCAGCCTGCCATTTATCATATTGTTCAGGGGTAAGAATTTTCTTCATGTCTGCATCCATCTGAGCTTTTTTAGCTTTCATATCTTCCATTTTGGCTTGCCTTGCTACTTTATTTTTTTCAAAGTCAGCTTTCATTTCAGACTTTCTTTTTTCATGAAGACCTTTGATCTGAGCTACCTGAGCCTGGTTCAAATTAAGATCTTTCTGCATCTGATCCAGGTGCTCCTGTTCTCTCTGCTGCATTTTTTGCTGCATTTCTGCTCTTCTTGCCTGTTTGTCCTGTGGAGTTGTTGTCTGTTGTGCCATTGCAAAACCTCCTATTCCGATAAATGCTATTGCTAAAACTAATTTTTTCATCTTAAAAAATATTTAATTAATTGTTATACATCTTTTTGATTATTAGTTAAAAGATAAGTTAAACCGAAATATTCATAAAAAATGTTAAATTTTAATATTAAAGTAATAAAAAAAGGACAGATCCTGAAATCTGCCCTTCACACCACTTAAATATAATATATGAAAATTATTATCTGCTACTTGCCAAACGGCTTCTGAAACCACCGCTACTTCTGTTTTCACTGCTGCGGTTGTTCTGTGGTCTTGAGGATGAACTTTCAGATCTGAAACCTCCTCCGTTTCCTCTAAATCCACCGCTGTTATTTTCTCTTTGCGGGGTTCTTTCTCTGTTTGCTTCATTGCTGTTTCCTCTGAAACCTCCATTATTTCCAAATCCGTCGCGATTTCCATTATTTTCAGAATTACCTCTGAATCCTCCGTTATTTCTTACTCCATTGTTATCATTACGGAATCCGTTGTTACCAGCCTGTCCGCGGAAACCTCCTGCACTGCCTTCTCTTACGGAATTTCTAAAACCATTGTCCGGTCTGCTGCTGGTTCTTACCACATTCAGGGTTGGATTGTTCATTCTTCCAAATCTTGCTCTGTCTACTCTATATACATTGATATTTACATTTCTGTATCTTGGCATTACTGCATATCTTGGTGTATAATATGTTCTTCTGTAGTTCTGGAAGTAAGTAACAGGGCTCATTCCGCGGTAATAATTGTTTTGGAAAACTACAAATACTCTTGGCCCTAAAATTCTTTGTAATGCATAGAATCTGTCATAATACCATCTGTCCGGATTGTATCTGTAAAAGTTATCCCATGTAGAAAAGCTCACATATAAGTTATTAAGCCTTAAAACCTGATCAATCTGCCACTGGTTTAACCTGTTGTCTCTGAAGAAAACATTCCAGTTGATATTGACGATGCTGTTCCTGTAGTCATTATAATATCCCTGGTAATAATCATTTGGATAATAATCCTGCGGATAGTTATAATAATAATCGTCCGGGAAATAATTTTTGTCATCTTCATCATTATAATAACCGTCTCCATTTCCGTTTCCGTATCCATTCCCATTCTGATAATATCCGTCGTCCCCCCATCCGTTATTTGGATACTGCTGGGCGGAAGACAAAGCTGCCAGTCCCAAAGCTAATCCCAAAAATATTTTTTTCATCTCTATAGTCGTTAATTGGTTAGTATATAGTAGAATATCTCTATTCTATCTTTTGGATATAAATACAAAAAAGAAGTTAAATCCTAAGATCAAACTTCTTTTAATTTACAATTAACTAATTGATAATCAGATGTTAAATTTACATTCTTCCACTATCTTTTATCCAATAGGCAATTTTTTCATTGAAGGATTCCCTGCCTGTAAGGTCTTCAAGCTTTACATGCATTCTGTACCGCCAGTAATGAGGGAAAACTGCTGGATTATTGATCCTTTCATTATCCATATTCGAATTGGTAAGTTCCGGATCGGTAGCCAGAAATTCCTGAATCGGGAAAACGGCCAGCATTGCTTCAGTATAAAGGTGCTGTTTCATGATGATTTCAGCGATATGGGAATCCATTTCACCGGGAGCTTTACCGTACTGAACAAGCTGTTGATTAAAGTATTTCTGGGTTAATGCATGATCTTCTTTCCACCATTGTCTCAATGTGGAGCTGTCATGTGAAGAGGCTGTTACCACATTCATATAATCAGCTTTTTTGGGATTGTAAAACGGAATATTCTCCGATGGCATTCGCTGTACTTTTAGCGCAATGATAGCCAGTTCATCCATTACAACAGGGACACAGGCAGGGACCATGCCAAGGTCTTCACCGCAGATGAGCATTTTTGTTGCGTTAAGGATAACCGGAAGTTTTTCCATTGCTTTTTCATACCATAAATGATCCTGTCTTCTGAAGAAGTAATCATGGTACAGCTCGTATATTGCTTTTCTTTCCCATTCTGAAAGGTTTTTATAGGAATCGGTGTTGTACACATTAAATCTTGGGTGGTAAACCGTTTCACCGTTTCTTTCTTCGGTAAGGAATAAAACATTGGCGCATAAGGAAATAAGTTTTTCTTCAATAAAACCTCTCGGATTTTTTTTGAAAAATTCCGCAAGCTTTCTCTGAGTATCAAATTCTTCTTTAAATGAATATGTTCCGTTATGATTGTTGTTGATAAATTCAAAAACTTTATTGGCTTCTTCCCCGAAATATTCCCACAGGATTCTTTCATTGATGTAAGGCTTACAATATCTGTTGAAATCAAAAGGGATATGTCTTGCTTTAAATTCATCAAGAACAATAGGAACTGCAGGATAAAAATACCCTAAAATCCCTTGTGTAGCGGAAATCGGCATTCTCCATATCCTGAAAAACCCTAAGATATGGTCGATCCTCATGGCATCGAAATACTGTTCAAGGGCTTTGAATCTGTTTTTCCACCAGCGGTAGTCGTCTTCTTTCATGGCTTCCCAGTTATACGTCGGGAATTCCCAGTTCTGGCCCAACTCTGTAAATTGGTCCGGTGGTGCTCCCGCCTGAAAATCCATTCCGAAAAGCTCAGGTTCTGTCCATGCTTCTACTGAATGCCTGTAGATTCCTATCGGAAGGTCCCCTTTTAAGGAAACGCCTAAGCTGTGGGTATAATCTACGGCATCTTTCAACTGTAAATGAAGCTGGTACTGTACCCAGGCATGAAGCATGGAAGCATCATAATCTTTACTTTTTGGAGTAAAAAACTGTGAGATTTTTCCTGCTATATATTTTTTATGGGTTTTCCAGTCGTTGAAATTCGGGGTTTTATATTTGTCCCTAAGCACACAGAATGCGGCATAAGGAGTAAGCCAGTAATCGTTATCCTTTATGAATTTCTTAAAGTTCCTGTCTTTATAGATCTTTTCTTTTTCTGCATTGAAAACAGCTTTTAAAAATTTCCATTTGCTTTCGATCATTCTTTCATAATCAATCAGGTCAAGAGCATTTAACGCTTCTTTTTCAGCCTGGTATTCAGAAACTAATTCTTCCGGTAAAGCAAAATTAAGGTTTTCCAGGGAAATATACTGCGGATGCAGAGCATAGACAGAAACAGCCGCATAAGGATAAGAATCTGTCCATGAATAATTGGCAGTTGTATCATTAATCGGAAGGATCTGGATAATTCCCAAGTTAGTTTCCTTAGTCCAGTCAGCAAGTTTCTTAATATCTGAAAATTCTCCAACTCCAAAACCGTCCCCGCTTCTCAGGGAAAATACAGGAACTGCCACACCAGCATCATGATACATCTGGTAAGACTTAAATTTAAAGTAATGACTGGAAACAATCTGCAGCACATCTTTAAGCTGATTGGCAACAGTGAACCTGTTCTCACCGGTTTCAACGTCAATAATTTTTCCTTCTTTTTTGCTGTAAATACAGTATTTAAACTGGATAAATTCGTTTTCAGGAATTTCAAGAGAGATTTCCCAGATTCCAAAGTCTGTCTGTAAAAGACGGATTGCATTATCGTAATTCCAGTTTCCTAAAGAAGCCGTACTTCCGAATAGGGCAATTTCCCAGTCCGGATTGTAAACAGGCGCTTCAATCCTGAATAAATGGGTATGCTTTTTTAAAACTGCAGCTTTTTCAGGAACAAACTGGTTGAGTTTATTATAAAGAATTTTATTGTTTAAATAATTCTCAGGGAAATTTTTATTGCTCCATTCATCAAAAATGACAAATTCCTTATAGTTGTGAGGGAAATTAAGGTGGTGCAGGACAAATTCTTCTCTCAGGATAACTCCTTTTTCGTCTGCAATCTGATATTTATATGAAACTGATTTTGAAAAATAATCTACTTCACATTTCCATATGCCGTTTTCTGCATAAAACATGGTATGAGTCTGGACAGCAGCACCTTCACTATCTACAATCAATAGCTGCAGATTCTGTCCGGCCTTCACATTATATCCTACACTAAAGTATAACTTCATCTATATTTTTTTTATAAAAATACATTTTAATATCGAAAAACAAAATTTATTGAAGATCAAATAATCATTAAAAAACCTCTCCAAAATAACTTGAAAAGGTTTTAGTTTTTATTGGAGTTTATTTATCCTCAAAATAGTTTAAACTGTTATTTTGTAACAAGAATTTTTTTATTCAGTATTACTTTACCGGATTCATCTGCAATGTTTACAAGGTATGCTCCGCTAACCAGATTTTTAAGATAAACCTGCTGATTCAATGAATTGTCTTTTACTGCCAGGTTTTGCTTCATCACATTTTTACCGGAAATATCAAAAATACTGAGACTCAGATTGCCTTTAACAGCTTTATCATTTGCAGTAACGTTGATGAAATGTTCGTCTA
Source organism: Chryseobacterium shigense (assembly GCF_014207845.1). Lineage (NCBI taxonomy): Bacteria > Pseudomonadati > Bacteroidota > Flavobacteriia > Flavobacteriales > Weeksellaceae > Chryseobacterium > Chryseobacterium shigense. The sequence goes on along the minus strand of NZ_JACHLC010000003.1, from coordinate 340,365 downwards.
CTCTGGTTGGATAGATATCGATATTTGCCAGTGTGCTGACTGAAGAAGCTCTGTCATTGATAAAGTATTTGCTCGCAAGATCGTAAATATGCGGTTTTTCTCCACCCGGAAGAGCTTTCGCCTGAAGGGTTTGCATATCCACTTCATATAAGTTATCGCCTTTGGCACTTGCAACGATTACTTTTCCTCTAGAATTAACAGCGGAACCGTTCACTGAGTAACTATCAGGAATTCCTGAAATTTTTCCTACAAATTTCGCTTTCAATTCTTTTGCAATGACTTTAAAAACATTTCCGGAAGCTGAGAAAACATAAAAATTATTTTCAGCATCAGCTATCATGTCCCCGCCAAAGCCGGTTTCCATTGCCGTAAATGAATATTTCCCGTTGGAAGCATCATCTTTGATAATACCAAGATCACTAACCGTATACTGACCGCCTTTTTTACCGATCTGCAACAGTTGTGTACCTGCATTATTAAGGGCATAAATATTTCCGTCATATCCTGTAGCCATCCTTGTTATGTGAGAATTGATATCACAGGAAGTGACTTTTGAAACGGTATTTTCCACAAGGGTGATTTCTTTAGTTTTGGCATTCAAAACATAAATATTTGACGAAAACATTGGCATATACACCAAATTATTGTTTGATGGATCGTAGGCCAGAGCCGCCATTGTCACTGCCTGGGAATTGTTGTAAGAGTTTTTATCTTCCAATACAGGGCCTTTTCTTTCCTGGGAAAAAACTTTTGGAGCAGCATCTGCCGAAAATATTTTCTCTCCGGAAGCCCCGCTCGCGGCATCCATAACGCGGAAATCACTAAAAACTATGCTGGAAGTGTCTTTTCCGGCAATCGCAAAAAAGTCCTGCTGTGCCTGGACATTGGCACCCAACACAAGCAGGAAAAGAGGGAATAAATGTTTTTTCATACAATAGTAGAATTTAGATTCGTAATCATTTTAGTATAACTAAGTTACACAATTTACATATTGAATCACAAAAAAATAATACTATTTGCATAACATTTACAATCATTTAATATAAACACTGATATTATGATAACTCTAATTTTTATGATTATGATGATTTTTTTAAACGCAAAAGTTTTAATTGTGAAAATAAGTTTCCACCACCAAACAAAAAAACTCCCACAGATTACATAGTCTGTGGGAGCTATATTATTTATTGGGAAGTTTAGTTCAGAACGTAGGTTGTTCCGTCTCTTCCGTCTTTCAATTCAATACCTTCAGCGAGCAGTTTATCCCTGATCTGGTCTGAAAGTTCGAAGTTTTTTGATTTTCTTGCCTGATTTCTCAGTTCTATTAAAACTTTTAAAGTCTGGTCAAGCTTTTCGTTATTGTTTTCCTCTATATTCTGAAGTCCAAGAACATCATATATAAAAGCATTTAAAGTTGATTTCAGATCTTCAAGACCTGCTGAAGAGATTGTCTCTTTACCGTCATTTAAAGCGAAAATATATTTTACGGCTTCAAATAAGTGAGCGATCAGGATCGGAGAATTGAAATCATCATTTAAAGCATCATAACATTTATCTTTCCATTCCTGAAGACTGAATTCAGACTGCTTTTCATTATCCGGAGCAACAGAATTCAATACTTTAACGGCTTCCATTAACCTGATGAAGCCTTTTTCACTGGCAATCATCGCATCATTGGAAATATCCAGCACACTTCTGTAATGTGCCTGCAGGAAGCAGAAACGCACGATAGAAGGATGGAAAGGTTTTTCAAAGAAATCATTTTCTCCGGTAACCAACTGCATCGGAAGGATATAATTTCCTGTAGATTTACTCATACGCTGGGAGTTCATCGTCAGCATGTTAGCGTGCATCCAGTAATTAACCGGAGCAATATCGTTGCATGCTTTTCCCTGTGCTATTTCACATTCATGATGTGGGAATTTAAGGTCCATACCTCCACCGTGGATATCAAATTTTTCACCTAAATATTTAGTGCTCATTGCAGTACATTCAAGGTGCCATCCCGGGAAACCTTCACCCCATGGAGAATTCCATCTCATAATGTGTACAGGAGAAGCTTTTTTCCACAGTGCAAAATCCTGTGGGTTTTTCTTTTCGCCCTGTCCGTCAAGGTCGCGGGTATTGGCAAAAAGCTCTTCGATATTACGTTTTGAGAGTTCACCGTAATTCAGGCCTCTTTTATTGTATTCCAGAACATCGAAGTATACGGAGCCGTTGCTTTCATAGGCAAAACCTCTTTCAATAAGTTTCTGCGTAAGCTCAATCTGTTCTACAATATGGCCGGTTGCTGTAGGTTCAATGTTGGGAGGAAGAAGGTTAAACATTTCCAGCACTTTATGAAAATCAACCGTGTATTTCTGTACGATTTCCATAGGTTCCAGCTTTTCAAGGCGGGTCTGCTTCACGAATCTGTCGTTATCTACATTTCCGTCGTCTGTAAGGTGGCCTGCATCGGTGATGTTTCTTACATATCTTACTTTATACCCCAAATGCATCAGGCTACGGTATATAAAATCAAAGGAAAGAAATGTTCTTACATTTCCCAAGTGTACATTGCTGTACACGGTCGGTCCGCAGACATACATTCCTATGTTTCCTTCTAAAATCGGTTTAAATATTTCTTTCTCTCCTGTAAGGGAGTTATATAATTTTAATTGCATTTTTTTAAATTAAAAGATTCAATGATTAAAGGATTTAAAAATTAGTTAAAATAATTCTAACCGCAACAAATAATTGTTGTGAGAAAAATTTTATTTGAAACTTTTTTAAATATTACCATTATTAAATTGCTTTTAGATGATATTGAAGATGATCAACATAATCCTGAATAATATACTCCAATGTAAAGGCCTGATGAACTGTTTTTGTGGTATCACAGGTTCTTTTCAGGGCTTCATCAGGAATATTTTCTACCGTATGAACCATTTGAAAATTCAGAGATTTCCAAAGGACAATTATTTCCGAAACGGGAATATTCTGATAATGCTGCGCTTTTACCCAAAAATCCTGATCGTAAACAATATTGTCGTTCTCTTTATATTGTGTCACTACAAATCTTCGGATATTGGTGAATGCACTGTCGCAAAGATGCCCTAAAATTTCTTTTTTAGACCATTTTTCCGGAGAGATTTTATATGACCATTCTTCTTCAGAAATGGTTTCAAATCTCTGCAGTTCGGTATCAATAATATTTTTTAGAATCTGATAGTTCATTTATTAATAATCTAATTTCGCATGACTTCCCACATAATGCAGGAATTCCTGCCTGGTGATAGGATTAGTTCTGAAAATACCACTTAATTCTGCGGTAATGGTAGAACTTGCCGTATCTTTTATTCCTCTGCAGTTAACGCACAAATGCTTTGCATCAATGATACAGGCTACATCTTTTGTTCCCAGCGCTTCTTTCAAAGCATCTACAATCTGCATGGTCAGCCTTTCCTGAACCTGTGGCCTTTTCGCGTAATAATCCACAATCCTGTTGATCTTGGAAAGACCTATCACTTCACCGTTTGAAATATAGGCAACGTGAGCCCTTCCTATAATCGGCAGAAAATGGTGTTCACAGAAAGAATACACGGTAATATCCTTTTCCACCAACATCTGGCGGTATTTATATTTATTGGAAAAAGTGGAAATTCCCGGCTTGTTTTCAGGAAGCAGCCCTCCAAAAATTTCATTCACGTACATTTTGGCAACACGTCTTGGGGAATCTTTTAAAGAATCATCCGTCATATCCATTCCCAGCGTCTGCATAATTTCACCAAAAAGTTCGGTAATTTTTTCTATTTTTTCCTCTGGCGATTTATCAAAAGCATCTTTCCTTATAGGCGTATGTTCTTTTCCAGTGAAAATATCATCGTCGTTATCAGTAAAATCAACCATTTTTATTTAATTTGCAACAAAAATACGGATAAAATCTGTTCATCAATTTCATTTTGAACGAAAAACATTATCCATTCTCAACTTAGCCTATGATTATTGTCGAAGAAGTACAGAACGAAAAACAGAAAAAGGAATTTTTAGAATTTCCCGCCCAGCTTTACCGGCAAGACAAAAACTATATAAGACCCAGAAATCAGGATATTGAAGAGATTTTCGATCCTGAAAAGAATAAATCTTTCCTGAACGGAGAATGTGCAAGATTCTTATTTAAAAACAAACAGAATGAAACAGTAGGCAAAGTCGCAGTTTTTATATCCGAGCTTTATAAGCAGAAGCAGCCTACCGGAGGATTCGGTTTTTTCGACTGTATCAATGATCAGGAAACCGCTGATTTTATTTTTGACCATTGCTCAAGTTGGCTTAAAAATAAAGGAATGGAAGCCATGGACGGGCCAATTAATTTCGGAGAACGTGATAAATTCTGGGGACTTCTGACGGAAGGCTTTGCAGAACCGCTATTCGGAATGAATTACAATTTTCCTTATTATAAAGAGCTTTTTGAAAACTATGGATTTAAAATCTATTTTGAGCAGCTTTGCTTTTCAAGACCAATTTTTGCTGAAGTTTCAAGAATTTTTACCGTGATGCATACCAAACACAGCAGGAATCCGGCAATTTCTGCAAGACCAATGAAGAAAAATGAACTTCCTAAGTTTGCAAAGGATTTTACAGAGATCTATAATCAGGCATGGGCAGGTCATGGTGAGGGAAAGCAGCTGGAAGAATCAAAGGTTCTGAAAATGTTCAAAACCATGAAGCCTATTATCAATGAACATATTTCCTGGTTCGTGTATGAAAATGAGAAGCCGATTGCCATGTGGATGAATCTTCCGGATGTAAACCAATGGTTTAAATATCTGAACGGTGCATTCGGAATTATGGAAAAACTCAAATTTTTGTGGATAAAGCAATTCAAAAAGAATGAGAAAATGGTGGGCCTGGTATTTGGTGTTATCCCGGAATGGCAAAAGAAAGGAATTGACGGCTATATGATCTGGGAAGGAACCCAGCATCTGAGAAAGCATACTGATTTTAAAACCACTGAACTTCAATGGATAGGAGATTTTAATCCTAAAATGATCAAAATAGCGGAAAGCCTGGATACCACTGTCACCAGAAAACTGGCTACTTACCGGTATTTATTCGACCGCAACAAGGAGTTTGAAAGACATCCTATGCTTTAAAAATAAAAACCCTGCTGTTGAACAGCAGGGCTCCTTTCATTTTGATACTTTATTAGAATAGCTCGCCAGCTACTTTTTTAATATTATCGCTTTTCCCCATAGAATAAAAGTGCAGCACAGGAACTCCAAAGTCCAGAAGTTCCTTGCATTGGGCAATAGCCCATTCTACCCCGATCTGTTTTACAGCTTCATTATTTTTAGCGTTTTCCACTTCGTTGATGAGTTCTTCAGGAAGATCTATCTTGAATACCTGCGGCAGAATCTTAAGATGTTTTTTTGTTGCAATAGGTTTAATTCCCGGAATAATAGGAACTGTAATACCCATCTCGCGGGCTTTTGTCACAAATTCAATGAATCTTTTGTTGTCAAAAAACATTTGGGTAACAATATAATCTGCCCCGGCATCCACTTTTTCTTTGAGCCATTTCAGGTCATAATTCATGGAAGGGGCTTCCATGTGTTTTTCGGGATAACCGGCTACGCCTATGCAGAATTTATTAAGCTCATCACAGGCTTCCTCTTCATTGTGAAGATACTTTCCTCTTCCCAAATCATTAATCTGGTGAACCAAATCCATGGCACTGGCGTGACCTCCCGGTGTTGGCTCAAAGTATTGATGTCCCTTCATGGCATCCCCTCTCAGGGCCATAATATTATCTATTCCAAGATACATACAGTCTACAAGCAGATATTCAGTTTCTTCTTTGGTAAACCCTCCGCAAAGCAGGTGTGGAACGGTATCTACATTATATTTATGTTGAATGGCGGCACAGATTCCGAGGGTCCCGGGACGCATTCTGGTGATACGGCGCTCCATAAGTCCATTGCCTTTATCAATGTAAATATATTCTTCCCTTGATGTGGTTACATCTATGAAAGGGGGCTTAAATTCCATAAGCGGATCTATATTGGTATACAGATCTTCGATGCCGATTCCCTTTTGAGGCGGAACTACCTCCAGTGAAAATAAGGTTTTCCCATTTGCATTTTTAATATGTTCAGTGATCTTCATTTTATAGTTTAGTTATTATTTTAGCTTTAATAGTAGTTGATGATATTTTTAATCTGCCAGATTGGGAGACAACCACTTTCTTGCTTCCTGAATGCTACAGCCTCTTCTTTCTGCATAATCTTTAAGCTGGTCTTCTGTAATCTTTCCAAGACCGAAATATTTGGCATGCGGGCTTCCGAAATAATATCCGGAAACTGATGCTGTTGGGAACATGGCCAGACTTTCAGTCAGGAAAACTCCTGTATTTTCTTCCACTTTTAAAAGGTCCCAGATGGTTTTCTTTTCCAAGTGATCCGGACAGGCAGGATATCCCGGAGCTGGACGGATTCCTTTATACTTTTCTGCGATCAGTTCTTCATTGCTTAAATTCTCCTGATTGGCATAGCCCCAATATTCCGTCCTTACTTTTTTATGCAGAAATTCGGCATAAGCTTCTGCAAATCTGTCGGCAAGGGCTTTTACCATGATGGCGTTGTAATCATCGTTTGCCTTTTCGTATTCTTCTGACAGTTCATCTGTTCCGAAACCGGTAGTGACACAGAAAGCTCCTACATAATCTGTTTTGCCGGATGTATGTGGAGCAATGAAATCACTTAACGCTAAATATTCTTTTCCTTTTGAACGCTGGGCCTGCTGTCTTAAGGTTAAAAACTTTGCTTGTTCTTCATTATTTTCGTTAAAGATTAAAACATCATCCGTTTCATTGGAATTCGCTTTGAAAATTCCGAATACAGCTTTTGCCTTTAACAGCTTTTCATCAAGAATTCTCTTTAAAATAACCTGAGCATCTTTAAATAATTCTTTAGCCTGGGTTCCTACGACCTCATCTTCTAAAATATTCGGATATTTTCCGTGCAGATCCCAGCTTCTGAAAAATGGAGACCAGTCGATAAACGGAAGCAATTCATTTAAGTCCTGATCTTCGATTACAGTTACACCTAAATTATTCGGTGTGAAAATTTCTTCATTTGCCCAATCGACAGAGAAATGGTTTTCTCTTGCTTCCTCAATGGAGACATAATCTTTATCAACCTGTCTGTTCAGAAACTTTTCACGGAAATCAGAATATTCGTCTTTAAGCTCTGAAACATAGTCTTTGTTTCTGTCTCCCAACAATGAACTTACTACATTTACCGCTCTGGATGCATCGTTAACGTGGACTACAGCATTTTTATATTTCAAATCGATCTTTACCGCGGTATGGGCTTTGGAAGTAGTTGCACCGCCGATCAGTAAAGGAAAATTGAGGTTTTGTCTTTCGAGTTCGGAGGCGATGTATACCATTTCATCAAGACTTGGGGTAATCAATCCGCTTAATCCGATCACATCTACTTTTTCTTCAATGGCTGTCTGGATAATCTTTTCTGCAGGAACCATTACACCGAGGTCTACAATTTCATAATTGTTGCAGCCCAATACTACGCTTACGATATTTTTCCCGATATCATGAACATCTCCTTTTACCGTTGCCATCAGGATTTTTCCGTTGGCTGGTCTTGATCCGTCTTTCTCTGCTTCAATAAAGGGCTGCAGATAAGCCACTGCTTTTTTCATTACTCTTGCCGATTTTACAACCTGTGGCAGGAACATTTTTCCGCTTCCGAAAAGGTCTCCCACAACACCCATCCCGGTCATGAGGTTAATCTCAATAACATGTAGCGGTTTGGCAGCCTGTTTCCGGGCTTCTTCTACATCTTCTTCAATAAAACGGTCAATTCCTTTTACCAAGGCATGGGTAATTCTGTCCTGCAGAGGCCTTGTCCTCCATTCGAGATCTTCAACTATTTCTTTTTTAACGGATTTATGCTTTTCGGAATAATCCAGAAGTCTTTCCGTAGCATCGTCTCTTCTGTCAAGAATCACATCTTCTACGAGTTCCAGAAGTTCTTTATTGATCTCGTCATATACTTCCAGCATGGAAGGGTTTACAATCCCGATATTCATACCAGCCTGAATGGCATGGTAAAGGAATACTGAGTGCATCGCTTCTCTTACAGTATCATTTCCACGGAACGAAAAGGACACGTTACTAACGCCACCGCTTACGGAAGCATAAGGAAGGTTCTGTCTTACCCATCTTGTCGCTTCTATGAAATCTACGGCATTTTTTCTATGCTCTTCCATTCCTGTGGCTACCGGGAAGATATTCAGGTCGAAAATAATATCTTCGGCAGGGAAACCAAGCTGATTAACAAGGATATCATAGGACCGTTTTGAAATTTCAATTCTACGATCGAAATTATCTGCCTGGCCGGTTTCGTCAAATGCCATTACGATTACTGCTGCACCGTATCTTTTAACAGCTTTTGCCTGCTTGATGAATTCTTCTTCACCTCCTTTCAGACTGATGGAATTGACTACGCATTTACCCTGTGCTACCTGAAGTCCGGCTTCCAGGATCTCCCATTTGGAAGAGTCTATCATGATAGGAATTCTTGAAATATCCGGTTCTGAGGCTATCAGATTCAGAAATTTGATCATGGAGGCTTTTCCGTCGATCAATCCGTCATCGAAATTAACATCAAGAATCTGTGCACCACCTTCTACCTGATGGCGGGCAATATCGAGTGCTTCAGAGAATTTCTCCTCTTTTATCAGTCTTAAAAATTTTTTGGACCCGGCAACATTGGTCCTTTCACCAACATTGATGAAATTACTTTCGGGGGTTATAATAAGGGGCTCAAGGCCGGATAATCTTAAATATTTCATTATTTGTCTATTCTTCTAAATATAATAGGCATTGTCTGCATTCTGCCGGAGCAGATCTGTATGTTTACCTGATGCGGTACATATTGGAACCCTTTTACAGGTTACATTGTGTTTTTTTGCTAATTCTTCTATTTCTTCCGTGATCTCTATTATAGTACAATAAGAGCGAGTTCGGTCTTTTTACTTTTATAAAAGTTTTATCTCATCTGAATTTTTTCAGTAACCAGACTTTTCCATAATGTTAAATTTTGTGACTTACTTAAAGTTAACATTTATAATCAAGCACTTATTTTTTATTTTAATTAAAAAACCTATCAAATTATGCAAATTTCTTCAATTTTCTTGGAGAATACTGCGCTACAAGATCTGCTATTGCTTTAATGTGATCAGGGGTTGTTCCACAGCACCCTCCAATGATATTGATTAATCCTTTCTCTACATATTCTTTGATCTGTCTTGCCATATCTTCCGGTGTTTCATCATATTTTCCGAAAGCGTTCGGAAGTCCTGCATTCGGATAAGCTGAAACATAAAATTCTGAATTATGTGCCAGCGTTTCCAGATATGGGGTCAACTGATCCGCACCCAATGCACAGTTGAAACCTACACTCAGTAAGTTCAGATGCGAAATCGATATAAGGAACGCTTCAGCGGTTTGTCCGCTCAAAGTTCTTCCTGAGGCATCTGTAATTGTCCCGGAAACCATAATAGGAATTTTTATGTTTCTTTCTTCCTGAATTTCATCAATGGCAAACAGGGCTGCTTTTGCATTCAGGGTATCAAAGATGGTTTCTACCAGAAGAATGTCTGAGCCTCCGTCAAGTAAAGCTTCACATTGCTGTTTATAAGCTACTCTCAACTCTTCAAAGGTAATTGCCCTGTATCCCGGATCGTTTACATCCGGACTTAAACTTGCTGTTCTGTTCGTAGGTCCTATGGAGCCGGCAACAAATCTTGGTTTGTCTGGATTTTTAGTGGTAAATTCATCACAGGCTTTTCTGGCAATCTTAGCTGATTCATAGTTCAGGTCGTATACCAGATCTTCCATATGATAATCTGCCATCGCGATAGTGGTTCCGGAGAACGTATTGGTTTCTATAATGTCTGCTCCGGCTTCCAGGTATTTCTTATGAACTTCTTCAATTGCCTGAGGCTGCGTAAGGGAAAGCAGGTCATTGTTTCCCTTTACCGGATGTTCCCAGTCTTTGAAACGTTCGCCACGGTAATCCTCTTCTTCAAAATTATAACGCTGAAGCATGGTTCCCATAGCTCCGTCAAGAATTAAAATTCTCTCGGATAATGCTTTGTATAGTTGTTCTGAATTTTTCATTTTATATATTTTGGCTAAAGCCATTTTTGTGTTACCATTGATTAAATGGGCTAAATCCCATTCCTATTGATTAATCTAAAGCCTGTTTCAGATCTGCTATCACATCATCAACATGTTCAAGACCTACTGAACAACGAACCAAACCTGCGGTAATTCCTACTTCATTTCTTTCCTCGTCCGTCAGTTTTGAATGAGTAGTTGATGCAGGATGTGTTACAATAGTTCTGGTATCTCCCAGATTGGCAGAAAGTGAGCAGAGTTTTATTTTATCCAGGAAGTTTCTTCCTCCTTCTATTCCTCCTTTAATTTCGAAGGCTACAATATTTCCACCAAGCTTCATCTGCTTTTTAGCGATTTCATAACTCGGATGGGATTTCAGGAAAGGATATTTTACGAGTTCTACATTAGGATGATTTTCCAAAAACTCAGCTACTTTCAAAGCATTTTCACAATGTTTTTCAACACGGATAGCCAGTGTTTCGAGACTTTTGGATAGTACCCATGCGTTGAAAGGCGACATTGCAGGTCCTGTATTTCTTGCAAAAAGATAAATCTCTCTGATCATATCTTCTCTTCCTACCGCAACTCCACCTAACACTCTTCCCTGTCCGTCAATAAGCTTCGTTGCAGAATGCACAACAACATCTGCACCATATTTAATGGGCTGCTGAAGATAAGGCGTTGCAAAACAGTTATCTACGATAAATATCAGGTTATGCTTTTTAGCAATCTGTCCGAAAAACTCAAGATCAAGAATTTCAATGGCAGGATTGGTAGGTGTTTCGAGATATAAAATCTTAGTATTGGGTTTAATATACCGCTCTACATTTTCAGCATCTTCTGCTTTGAAATAAGTAGTTTCAATGTTCCATTTCGGGAAATACTTTGTAAATAAAGTATGGGTAGACCCAAATACAGACTGGCAGCTAACAATGTGATCACCTGCTTCCAGTAAAGCAGCAAATGTTGAATAGATAGCCGCCATTCCTGTTGCAAATGCATATCCGGCTTCAGCTCCCTCCATTTTTGCAATCTTATCCGTGAATTCAGTTACATTCGGGTTTGAAAAACGGCTGTAGAGGTTTTTAGATTTTTCTTCAGCAAAACTGGCTCTCATATCTTCAGCATCCTGAAAAATAAAGCTGGATGTAAGGTATAATGCCGTTGAATGTTCGTCAAACTGTGTTCGTTCAGTCTGTGTTCTTATCGCTGATGTTTCAAAATTTTCCATATAGTTTTAAAATGTAACAATGTATCAGTCTATCAATGTAACAATAAGATTATTGGTAAACTGGCACATTGTTAAATTGTTATATTAGTTATTTAGTTTCACTTACTCTTAAAATATCCCCGAAAACTCCTCTCGCCGTTACTTTGGCTCCGGCCCCGGCTCCCATAATTACAATAGGATTTTCACCATAGCTTTCCGTGTAGATCTCAAAGATAGAATCTGAACCTTTTAACTGACCTAAAGCTGAACTTCCGGGTACGGAAACCAATTTCACATCCAGTTGTCCTTTATCTTTCTGAAGGTCACCGTGAAGATCACCTACATAACGAAGCACGTGCCCCGATTGCTGCTCTTCTTTAATTCTCTGATATTCATCATCCAACTCCTCAAGCCTTGAAACAAACTCATTTTTATCAATGGAAAGCAGGTTTTCAGGAATTAAATTCTGAATATTGATATCCTGGAACTCATTGATCAGATCCAGCTCTCTGGCAAGGATCAGAAGTTTTCTTGCGACATCATTTCCTGAAAGGTCTTCACGCGGATCGGGTTCCGTGTATCCCTTTTCCATTGCCTCTCCGATGATGGTTGAGAACTTATCATTTCTCACAGAGAAATTATTGAAGATATAGCTCAACGATCCGGAAAACACGCCTTTTATTCTCGTGATATTTTCTCCTGAAAGATGTAATAATTTTATCGTATCAATCAATGGAAGCCCTGCTCCTACATTAGTTTCATATAAATAGCGTCTGTTGTTTTTGCTCAACGTATATCTTAGTTTACGGTATTCTTCGATAGGAAGGGTATTGAATATTTTATTGGAGGAAACCAGATCAAAGCCGTTTTCGGCCAGCGCATGATAATTCTTTACAAAATCTTTGCTTGCCGTATTGTCCACTACAATAAGGTTTTCCAGTTGGTTTTCTTTTGAAAAACTGATCAGTTCTTCAACATTTGATGAGTGTTCTGCTGTTAAAACCTCATCGTTCCAGTTTTCATTAAATCCTTTTTTGTTGAATGCAATCTTTCTTGAGTTGGCCACTGCAACTACCTTAAGATCTATTTTTTTACGTCTTTTGATTTCTTCAGAGGACTGTAAAACCTGGTCTATTAAAGTCTTTCCAACGTTTCCATGTCCTATGATTGCCAGGTGAACGGTTTTAGGCTTTTTGAAAATTTCGGATTCAATGATATTTTTCGTTTTCTCGTCCTGAGAAGAGGTAACCACAATATTAACTCTCTTTTCGGCTGCAACCTGGTTCAGAAGAAGCGGAAAAACATTATTCCTTGCAAGCTCTGCAAGAACTTTATTAAAATCTTCCGCTACAAAACCGAGTACGGAAACGTTATTAATACTGTATATCTGTGAAACTTTTCCTGATTTTCTTTCTGCCTCAAACTCATCGATCAGACAGGTAACTGCTTTTTCTGCATCTGCCTCATTGACCAGAATGGATATTCCGTTTTCAATGGCCTGTTGAGAGATTACTCCAACACTGATGCGTGCCAAAGTAAGCGCTTTAAAAATTCTTCCGTCGATCCCGATTTCACCCAGGAAATCCTCTCCTTCAAACTTAATGATTGATCTGTTTTTTAAAAACTTTATTTCGTTAGCATTTCTCATTCTACAAAATATTTTTTATGATAGTATTTAATTGTTCGTATTCCATTAGGAAGGCATCATGCCCGTGAATTGACTGTATTTCATGATAGAAAACCTCTTTGTTTTTCTCTTTCAGCTGTTCAAAGCACATTCGCATTTCTGAAGCAGGGAAAAACAAATCTGTATCTACTGCGATAAGGTGAATTCGGGAACTGATTTTTTCCAGTTTTTCTTCTTCGGTATTGATATTCATGAGCAAATGATTCATCAGCTTGTAAGATTTTAAACTAAATCTTTCGTTTAATGAATTTCCATGATAAACCAACCAGTCTTCAGACTCAAGCCTCTGATTCTTCTGATCGTATCTGTTTTGAAATCTGTCATTTAAAGATTGAGGGGTCCTGTAACACAACATAGCATGGATTCTTGCTTTCTGCAGAGGCTCATCGTTTCCATTAAGCAGAAATTTCTGAACAAGACACTGTGCATGAAGCCAGTCATGAGTTTTAAGGTCACAGGCAATAGGAATAAATATCTCCGAGAGTTGCGGCTGTTTTGCAAGCATCTCCCAGGCAATTCCTCCTCCGAGGGAACCTCCGATAATGGCGTATAAATTTTTGATATGTAAAGCTTCAAGACCTTTCAGGAATATTTGTGCAATATCTGAAGAGGTGAAATCTTCGTATTCATCAATTAAAAAATCATCATATCCGTTTCCGGGAATATTGAAACACAGAACTGTATATATATTGGTATCAATTACCTGATTTTCCCCGATAAGTTTTTTCCACCAGCCTTTTTCTCCAGAAACGTTTGAGTTCCCGGTTAAAGCATGATTTACCAGTATAACGGGTGCTGAAAACAGGTCTTTCCCGAAGATCTGATAGGTCAGCGGGATATTGTATTCCTTTTGGGAACCGGTTTGATACGAAAGATTAATATAGTTTAGTTCTGTTTTCAATTCTATTATTTTAATACAATTGAAAATGCCACAGGAAATGGCTGAAAAGAACTTCAGTGAGTTATCTGTCCAATATAAATTGGTAGAACGTAGCACCTTCTCTGCTTGCACAAAGGGTTGCTAAGGTTTCATAGGGTCTAATCCCTCAACCTTTCTTGATAACATTTTCAATATTTGAATGAACGCACTGCAAAGATATGTTTTTTCTTTTAATATTTAAAAAAATTATTTTTAATATTTAAAAAAGCTTTATTGATAAGTATTTCAAGGATATATTAATAATTATTCAGATGAAAGGAATTGGAATTATTTTTCAAAAAAACTACCTTCGTACTGAAAAAGTGATGAAATATGACTGTTGAAAAAGAAAGATTACTAGATCCCAAATGGAAAAACTGGGGACCATACGTAAGTAACCGGCAATGGGGAAATGTGCGTGAAGACTACAGCCCGAACGGAAATGCCTGGCATTACGCCAACCATAATAATGCAGAAAGTTATACCTACCGATGGGGCGAAGAAGGAATCGCAGGAATTTCCGATGTGAAGCAGATTCTCTGTTTTGCCTTCTCCTTTTGGAATAAAAAAGATAAAATTGTAAAAGAACGTTTTTTTGGACTGAGCAATCCGCAGGGTAACCACGGGGAGGATATCAAAGAGATTTTTTACTATTTAGATAATACACCTACCCATAGTTATATGAAAATGGTGTATAAATACCCTATCAATGCATTTCCTTATGACGATCTTGTTACCGAAAATGGCAGACGGAGCAAAAAGGAGCCTGAATATGAACTGTTTGATACGGGAATTTTTGACAATGATGAATACTTCGATATTTTCATTGAATACTGTAAGGCTGATCACAACGATATTCTTGCAAGGGTAACTGTTCATAACAGAAGCCGTCAGGATGCCCCTATCGTTATCACTCCGGCTGCATGGTTCAGAAATAACTGGAAATGGGGATACAACACATATAAAGGTGAAATGAATGCTTCATACGATGGATGCATTGACATTAAGCATGACAGCATTTCGATTAAGAAATTCTACTCAAGGAATCTTGCTGCAAAAAGTGCTTTCTGCGAAAATGAGACCAATACTCCCAAATTATATGGAGCCCCTTATCCCGGAAATACTTATTTTAAGGACGGAATCAACGATCATATTATTTATGAAAGCAATACGGTAAATCCGGAAAAAAGAGGAACCAAAGCAGCTTTCATCATTGACGAAATAATTGAAGCCGGACAATCCAAAACGTTTGATTTCAGGCTGTGCCCGGATGAGATGGATGAGCCTTTTGATAAGTTCAACGAAATTTTCAGTGCAAGATCTGCAGAAACAGATGAATTCTATAATGAGATCCAAAGCGAAACCACAAATGAGGATGAAAGAAATGTGCAACGGCAGGCATTCGCAGGGCTTCTGTGGAATAAACAGTTCTATCATTATAATGTGGGCAAATGGCTGAAAGGCGATCCCAACCATGAAGCTCCGAGAAATTTCAATGAATATGTAAGAAATACAGAATGGAACCATCTCCACAATAAGGATATTATCTCTATGCCTGATAAATGGGAATATCCGTGGTATGCAACATGGGATCTGGCATTTCACTGTGTGCCTTTTTCCATTATTGACGGTGAATTTGCAAAAGGACAGCTTCTGCTTTTAACAAAGGAATGGTACATGCATCCGAATGGCCAGCTTCCTGCTTATGAATGGAACCTGAGCGATGTAAATCCACCGGTACATGCGTGGTCCTGCTTCCGTGTTTTCAAAATTGATGAAAAACAGAACGGCAAGCCTGATCTTTTATTCCTTGAAAAAGTCTTCCAGAAACTCCTCCTGAATTTTACATGGTGGGTAAACAGGAAGGATAAAAACGGCAAGAATATTTTTGGCGGGGGTTTCCTTGGTCTGGATAATATCGGGGCTTTTGACCGCAATATGGAACTGAAAGACGGCCAGCATCTTGAGCAGGCTGACGGAACAAGCTGGATGGCAATGTACGCTCTTAATATGATGCGAATCGCTATGGAACTTGCTCAGTATTATCAGGTATACGAAGATATGGCCATTAAATTTTTCGAACATTACCTCTATATCGCGGAAGCGATGGAAAACCTGGGTGATGGCAAAGAAGGTTTATGGAATGAGGAAGACGGCTTTTTCTATGATGTATTGCAGCTTGGTAACGGAGAAAGTGTTTCCTTGAAATTAAGAAGTATCGTAGGACTGATCCCGATGTTTGCTGTAGAAATTGTAGACCATCAGTTATTGGAAAAGATGCCCAATTTCCAGGCAAGAATGGAATGGGTATTGAAAAACAAGCCTGAACTTACAAAACTGGTTTCTCACTGGGATGAGGAAGGACAGGGCAGAAAACACCTGATGAGTATCCTTCGTAAGAACAGACTGACAAAGGTTTTAAACAGAATGCTTGATGAAAAAGAATTTTTAAGTTCTTACGGAATCCGGGCAATGTCTAAAGTGTATGAGGAAAATCCTTTCGTATTCTCCGTTCATGGTACTGAAAATGTGGTGTATTATACTCCTGCAGAAAGTGACAGCCGTATGTTCGGGGGCAACAGCAACTGGAGAGGACCTATCTGGTTCCCGATCAATTTCCTTATTGTGGAAAGCTTACAGCGTTTTCATTTTTATTATGGCAACAGTTTAAAAGTGGAATTCCCCACCGGAAGCGGCGAGAAAAAGAACCTTGATGAAGTGGCGCAGAATATCAGCAGAAGACTGTGTTCGTTATTTTTAAAGGATGAAGATGGACAAAGACCTTTTAACGGAGGCAATGCCAAATTCAATTATGATGAGCATTTTAAAGATTATATTACTTTCTTTGAATATTTCCACGGAGATAATGGTCGTGGCGTAGGAGCTTCCCATCAGACAGGATGGACGGCAACAGTTGCCAAGCTTATGAAACCGAGATTAACTGTATAAAATGAAGAGTCCGGCCTATTTGGGCCGGACTCTTCATATCAATTAAAAAAAGATTTAAACTTTCTCTCCGTTAACCAGAACTTCGTACCCGATTTCTACATTCGGTTCTAAAGTTTTTGATACGGAACAATATTTTTCAAAAGACAGTTCAGCTGCCTTTAATGCTTTTTTAGGATCAATATTTCCTTCCAAAAGAAACTTCACTTTAATGGATTTAAATGGCTTTGCATCATCTACAGGAATTCTTTCTCCTTCTACTTCTGCCTGGAAGCCGGTAATTTCCTGACGCTGTTTTTTCAGGATAGAGACCACATCTATTCCGCTGCATCCGGCTACGGCCATCAGTACGCTTTCCATAGGAGAAACTCCTTTAGCACCTGGCTGTGAAGTGTTGTCCAAAAGAATTGAATTCCCTTGGGAATTGGTACATTCGAATAAAAAGTCCTCGTTTATTCTGTTTAGTGTTATTTTCATTTTCGAATTTTATTGTAAAATTTTTAAGTTCCTTTCAGAATGGTAACTGATTGTATCATTTATATAAAATCAGTTTAGCCGTGATGGAGACCATTAGATTTATTATACAAAATTATAAAATTCCCCGCGCTTTTATCTCAAGATATTTATTGATAACGTCAATATTTAAATTTTCAGGCAAAGTGTATACCGTATAGATACCATATTTCCTCAGTTCCTGAATGATCAGTTTCTTTTCAAATTCAAATTTTTCAGCAATGATCTCATCATAGATTTCCTGCATACTTTCAGGATTTTTGTTGATAAGGGTATGCAGTTCTGAGTTTTTAAAAAATACAACGACCAACAGATGGTTTTTGGCAATACCGCGGAGATATTTCAGTTGCCTGTTTAATCCGTCAAGGGTTTCAAAGTTGGTAAAAAGCAGAACAAGGCTCCTCTGGTTCAGAGAATATTTTACATCCTGATACAGGCGGTTAAAATCACTTTCAAAAAAGTCGGTTTTAATGTTATACAATGCTTCCGATATCTTTTTCAGCTGTCCTGATTTATTTTCAGCAGCAACTTTGTTCTCCGTTTTTTTAGAGAAGGTCATCATTCCGGCCCGATCGCCTTTCTTGAGGATAATATGAGACAGGGCCATTGCTGCATTGATAGAATAATCAAGCAGACTGAGACCGTTGAAAGGCATCTTCATCGTTCTTCCCTTATCAATCAGAATAAAGATACGCTGAGATTTCTCGTCCTGAAACTGGTTAACCATCAACCTGTTTGTTTTAGATGTGGCTTTCCAGTTGATGGTTCTGATATCATCTCCCGGAACATATTCCTTGATTTGCTCAAACTCCATGGTATGCCCCAGTTTTCTGATCTTTTTGATTCCGCCCAACATAAATTCACTCTGCAATGCCATCAGTTCATATTTTCTGAGATGAACAAAAGACGGATAAGCAGGCAGCATAGCATCTTTCTGGAAATTAAATCTTCTGGCTACAAATCCTAATGGTGAAGAAGCATACACATTCAGGTTTCCGAAGCTGTATTCTCCTCTTTCTTTAGGTTCAAGGCTATACTGGAAATAAGTATTCCTGCCGGATTCAATATCTTTTGTAATCAGAAAATCTCTTTTCTGGAACTGAAACGGAATTTCATCAATGATTTTCGTACTGATCTTAAAACCGTAGTTATTTTTAATATCAATTTTCACAAAATTTTCATCCCCGTTGGATAGTTTTTCCGGGAGTATTCTTTGGGCAAACAATGCATTCTTCTGATTAAATAATAAAAGATAATCTACCATTACCGCAAGAAAACACAGCAGCAAAAGAATGTGAGCAACCCACATCAGAACCGGGAAGAAAAATGCAAGGACATACATGATCCCCACTCCAATGAGCGAAAAGAAAAAGCGTGTATTGATGTATAGGTTTTTCATATTTTCAGGAATTAGGGATTAGGATGAAGGGATCAGGGATTTAACTATAGTAAACAATTACCTGTTAAGCTAATCCCTTCATCCTAATCCCTCCAAAATCTATCTAGGAATCTCTATCCCTTCCAGGATCTGGCGTATAATTTCATCTGCTGTAAGCCCTTCCATCTCTCTTTCCGGAGAAACGATCACTCTGTGCCTTAATACAGCGTAACTTGCTTCTTTAATATCTTCCGGTGTTACAAAGTCTCTTCCCCTAAGTGCTGCAAAAGACTTGGATGCTGTAAGCAAAGCCAGTGAAGCCCTTGGAGAAGCTCCCAGATATAAGAACTGGTTTTCTCTTGTATTGACTATAATTTTGGCAATATACTCCATGAGCTGAGCCTCTACAATGATCTCTTTTACCAAATGCTGATAGTTTTTCAGCTGTTCTGCGGTAATGACACGATTTACCCCTTCTGTCTTGTCTTCTTTTTTACTTTCGTGCTGGTTTCTTATAATAGCGATCTCCTGTTCAAGGTTAGGATATCCTACATTGATTTTAAACAGGAAACGGTCCAGCTGAGCTTCAGGAAGCCTGTAAGTCCCTTCATGCTCTATTGGGTTTTGGGTAGCCACTACCAGGAATGGCTCATCCATGATATAACGGATTCCGTCCATGGTGATCTGCCTTTCTTCCATTACTTCAAACAATGCTGCCTGGGTTTTTGCCGGTGATCTATTGATCTCATCAATTAAGATAAAGCTGGAAAAGATAGGTCCTTTTTTAAACTCAAATTCAGAGTTTTTCACACTGAAAACAGAGGTTCCCAGGATATCGGAAGGCATAAGGTCCGGCGTAAACTGTATTCTGCTGAAGCCTGCATCAATAGTTTTTGCAAGGAGCTTGGCTGTGATGGTTTTTGCAACTCCCGGAACGCCTTCAATCAATACATGTCCGTTTGATAAAAGGGCTGCAATAAGATGTTCTACCATACTCTCCTGCCCTACAATAACTTTGGCTATTTCAGCTTTTACTTTGTCTAAACTGGCACGCAGCTCGATCATATCAATTCTTGACTGAAACTGATCCTCACTTTTATTTAAATTAATAGAACTTTGATTTTCTAAGTTCTGGTTTTCAAAGTTTTCCATAATTGTTTTTTTCTATATAACCATGTAAAAGTTTAACACTGCAGCAGGTTTTCCACTGCATGGTATTTCTGTTTACATTCTGTTGTTTATCTGGGCTGGCACATTATTATTGCATTGCCAGAACCGTTATATCAACTACCTGAGTATTTCATCAAGAAGTTTATTCATTCTTACAAGATCTTCTTTCATAACGCTTGCATAAGGATCCTGTCCTTTTCTCATCAGGGTTATGGCTTCATCAATCATTTCTATTGGTTTTCCTGTTTTTAAATGAAGCTTATTGGCAAATTCCCCATCAAGATGCTGGGTATCTATCAGCAGGTCCATTCTTATCCTGTTCAGAAAATATTGGGCTTTTTTAGCCATCATATCATGAAAATTCCCTTCCTGAAGATAAAGATTTCCAATGCTTTTCACAAAATCTACCGAAGTATTTCTTAACGGCTCCAAAACAGGTACTATCCGTTGTTTTCTTTTTGCATTAAAGAAGATAAACAGCATAAGCCCTCCTAAAAATATCCACCACGCATACTTTAATGCAGGATTAGAAAGCACAAATCTCATGAAGAAACGTGAAACTTTGGTATCATTTTCCACAAACCAGATGGTTTCCCTATCCTGAAGATACGAAAAAACATCCTGTGCATATTTTAAGCTGCCGGGTTTTAACAGGTAATAATTCGTCAGGAAAAGCGGTTCACTGTGTACATAGATCGTTCCTTTTCCAAAGCTGGTTTTAATAAAATTGACCTGATCCGAATTATTTTTTTCAACTGTTTTTCCCAGTACATCCACTTTGGGTTTGATGAATGAAAATCCTCTGCCTGACGGAAATTTATCTAATTTAATAAAATCATTCTGATATTTCGTATCCGTAAGTTTCAGCACATTTTCCTCCGCAAAAGAAATATCTGAACTATGATAACCAATTGTATCCTCAATATTTTTGGGAACATGGCTTACTATAATCATAGCATCTGAACCGTCTGATACCTGATCCAGGATTTTCATCCAGGATTGTTTATCCAGATCTTTTTCTATGACGATAATATTGTGCAGGTTTTTCTTTCTCTGGCCGTAATAGTCATAAGGTGCCTGTTCTGTTTTACTCAGGTTATTTTTAAACAGGTCTTTGGCCTCATTATTAAAAACAAACAATCCGAAAGGAGATTTTTCATTGATATCAAAATTCTTCCTCCAGCTTGTGGTTTCTTTTTTATTGACTTCAAGCAACGCCAGAATAAGCATCACAACGATGAATATCACAGCATATATTTTGAAGGTTTTTTTCATGATTAAATTTATATTTTAACTAGACTAGAGTTTGAATGCCTGGTACTGGTTTTTAAATTTCAGGTAAGCCTGCTCATCAATAGTGAATTCTCCGTACCAGACATAATCGAAAATGTAGGACAGTCCGGAAAATTCTTTTTTCAGATGTTCTGCCTTAAGCTCCACCAGGTAATCTTTATTTGTTTTTTCAGGATTCCAGTTGATGTACTTTTTATCGCTCAGCTTTTTCAGGATGAAAAGAAACTGGTAACGGACCGCAGAACGGTAATCTCTTTCCCCTTCAAATTTTGCGATGCTTTCAGGAAAATTAATCTCATGAATATTTTCATGAAGCTCTTCTGCATTGATGTCTACTTTTCTGTTTTTCTTACCGAAGAAAAAGTTCCCGTCTTTTCCCATTAAATATTTAATGATAAAATAAAGAAGAAATCCTACCAGAATAATAGCAAACAAACGGATAAGAACGGTCGTAATTTTAGCAGAATCGGTAAAGACTCTTTCCCCGAAAATACTTTGAAGAATCTGGTCTATCCTTCTCATCAGCTTTTGCAGGAAAGATTCTCTTGGCTTGGAAACAGAATAATCAAATTCATTGCCTTTATATCTTGACGGAAGCTTTTCTTTGAATGTTTTGGGGTAGACTGTATTTTCCGAAACCGGTTTCATGATCAGGACAGAATCTGCACGGAACATATTTCTGTAATGTCCCGTTCCCAAAGAATCCGATATATATTCTTCTACTGTTGCAGGCTCATTTTCATCCTGTGCATGAACAGGACAAATGGAGAAAAAAAGCAGCAGAAAAAGAAGAAATCTATTCATTAATACCTATGGTTTCTATTTCTTCAAGTTCAATTTTCTGATGAAGATCTGTCCGGCTGTCGTAATACATAAGCCCCGCATTGATATACATCAGGTTGGAAAGCATTAATGAAGCCAGCATTGAAAATCCATAGAATACAAAGAAAATAATCCCTGCTGTTCCCGCAAAAGGATTCTCTTCAAAGTTTCCGTCAGGAGCAGATGCCAGCAGCGATCCGTAAATAAAAAACATCGGGATAAATGTAAATACCGAAGTAATCATGTACATAATAACGAACATGATAATGGATGCTCCCCAATACTTCCAGTATGGAGATTTTTCGTTTCCGTTCGGATAGGAAAACTGGGCTCTTATGGAATAACTTAAACTTTCTATAAAGCCTCTTTTTGTATTAAAATAATCATACATCAGAAACGCCGAGACATTGAATGCTGTAGGATATACAAGCAGCATCAGGAAAAAACCGATGATAATCAGCATCAGTAAATAGGAAAATCCTACCACGATCATTATTACAGGAAGCACAATAAACAGCATTCCTATGCACATTTTGGCAATCCTTCCGGCATTTCTCTTAAAATCTCCCAGGATTTCGTCTGTTTTTATCTTTTGGGCACCTTCGGTAATCCTTTTCATATAGAAAACCGGATAGAGGTAATTAACAATTCCCAGAAGGACAAAAAGTATAAAAACAAGTATGGCGGTAACGATCAGCATTCCGGCATTCTCTGAGAAATATCTTTCAAAATAATAGCTTTCTCCACTTATATTGGAACCAATAAGCTGTCCGAAAATTTCCCTGAATCCGAAAATTATGATGGCAACCGTTAAGATCAGCAGCAACCCGTTGATCAGGATATAGTTCTTAAAGTAATTTTTTCCGTATAATTTGAAAAAATTAAAGCTGTCACTGATGAAAGCTCCAAATTCTCTTTTTTTATAAAACTGCATCATGGGTTGGGTTATTAATTTTTTTATAAACCACTAAAGGATAAACAAAGTAGTAAAATCCTATAATGGCAAGTGAAGTGATTATTATGGTTAAATTTGCTGCAAGTGGCATTTTCAGAGCATGTCTTGTTACATAACCTTCGATAATTCCTGCACAAACGGTAAACGGAATAGTACTTAGGAAGATTTTAAAAGAGTCCTTGAAACCTTTTTTAAAGGAATTGAACCTTGAAAATGTTCTTGGAAACAGAATACTAGCTCCCAGAATCAGGCCGCACATGGCTTCCACAACCATGGCAAAGATTTCAAAGACACCGTGAAGCCAGATTCCTCTTGCGCTGTCTTTCAGGGCTCCGTAATCATAGAAAAAGTACTGAAACGACCCCAGCATAACACTGTTGGAAAGCAGAGCAAACAAAGTTCCTACCCCTCCGGTGATCCCATAAATATATAATTTCGCGCCCACCCCGATGTTATTGAAAATAATCCCGATTGTGCTTCCCCATGTTGAACCGCTCTGGTATATTCCTACTGCATTTCCTTTTTTAATATTTTCTATGGTTTCGTTTACATAATCTTCTCCTAGAATGATATTGGCAAAACCTTTATCATACATCCCTGAAAGCACTCCGATGGAAGTAAACAGGATAAAAAACAGAAAAGCGTACACAAGATATCTTCTGTATTGATACACAAGCAGAGGAACTTCTGTTCTGAAGAAATAAAGCAGCCTGTTTTCCTCTACTCTTTTCGTTTTATAGATCTTTTGGAATATCTGTGAAGAAAGATGGTTCAGGTATACGGTGGTATTGCTTTTGGGATAGTAAGTCTGTGCAAATGAAAGATCATTGATCAGGTTGATATACAGCGAAGACAGGTCATCCGGATTTTTTTTAATTTTCCCTTGAATAACCTGTTCAATTCCCAACCATTTTTCTTTATTTTGTTTAATGAAATAAACTTCTCTCATAATTGTAAGGCTAAAATAATAAAAATTATGTCTCAAATTGCGATAAATACCTCACAAAATGTAAATATTAATTTTAATATTGCAGGTGTTGGAGAAAGAATGCTTGCCTTTATTATCGATCTTTTGATAAAGGTTGCCTATGCTGTTATTATATTCTATCTTTTCTTCAATGTTTTCGATCTTGGGTATTTATTGACGGGGCTGGATCAATGGTCCGTAATGGCTGTTTATATTCTCCTTACATTTCCCATTTACATTTACCCCGTTGTTCTGGAAAGCCTTATGGAGGGCCAGACTCCCGGAAAAAAGCTTATGAAAATCCGAGTAGTAAAAATTGATGGCTACCAGGCTAGCTTCGGTGATTACCTGATCCGCTGGATGTTCAGACTGATTGATACTTCAGCAGTTGGTGTCATTGGCCTCATTTCTATGATTGTTTCCAAAAACAACCAGAGACTGGGTGATATTGCTTCCGGCACGGCTGTGATTTCTTTAAAAAACAACATCAATATTTCCCATACTATCCTGGAAAACATTCATGAAGACTATATTCCTTCATTCCCTCAGGTGATTGCATTAAGCGATAATGATATGCGGATCATCAAAGACAATTATACCAAAGCTCTGAAGGTAGACGACCGCCAGATCATCAGTAAACTATCTGATAAGATCAAGAGCATTCTAAAACTGGAAATAGACCCGACAAAAATGACGGAAAGACAGTTCATTAATGTAGTAATTAAGGATTATAATTATTATACGGGAAAAGATAATTAATGGATAACTTTCAATTGTCCATCTTGCTTCACAAGGAAAGATTAATTTTGTCTTGTCTCAGAAATATTTTTAGAATTCCGTCAGATAAAAATTGACTGCAGAGCCAATTCACTACTGGCTATTCATCATAATCTATTGCTCATTACTTATTATTCATCACTCATCATTACTGGTCGGTGTAATTTTTGTATCTTTAAAATAAAGGTTTGAATTATGAGATTTGAAAACAATAAATCAGGAAATGGCGGCGTGATTATGCTGAACAATGATGTAAAAGAGGTCGGAAGGCTTACGTATACTATTTTTCCGGAAGACAGTAAATTTATTATTTCTTTCGTTCTGGTCCATCCGGAATTTGAAGGCCGCGGAATGGGAAAATATCTGGTTGAGGAAGCGATAAAATTTGCCCGGGAAAACAGCTGGAAAGTATATCCTCACTGCTCCTATGCAAGAGCTGTAATGACCAGAATGAGTGATGTGGACGATATTTTTTTAAAGAACTAAAACCTCGTTTACCAGAATTTCTTCAATATCATCCGGATAATCTACTTTTAAGTGATGGTCTGAAGCAACCCATTCCATAATTTCCTGAAGGTTCAGCACCTTAGAATTCGGAATTCCCATAAGGTTTAAGGCACTGGCATTACATTCCTGTTCGTATTGGTTATGAATAGGGATCACAAAAAGTTTTTTATCCATAAATAAGGCTTCCGCGGGAGTTTCAAAGCCGGCATTGCATAAGATGCCGTCACAACTTTCAAAGCATTTCAGATATTGAACCTCGTCAATAGGGAAAACTTCTACATTTTTTATTTTTATCTGTGATTTGCTGTACTTTGAAAACACTTTCCATTGTACAGGAATCTGTTTTAAAACCTTGATGATATTCTCGTCCGCAAAACTGGGAAGATAAACAAGATAGTATCCTTTTTTATCAGGATTCAGATTTCGTATTTTGTGCCTGATCACAGGTTTTTTAATCTGGGGATGATAGTTTTCAAAATGAAATCCTATTTTTCTTTCACTGGGAACATAATATTTCAGGATCAGTTCACCCAGAAAATCCTTCTTTTCAGGCTTGGGTGTTTCGGCAAAACTCATAGAAGCCTGATGACTCAGCTCAATCATTGGTAATTTCTTCAGCTTTCCTGCCCATCCGGTGAGAGGCTCATAATCATT
The DNA here is from genome assembly GCF_014207845.1 of Chryseobacterium shigense. Taxonomy (NCBI): domain Bacteria; kingdom Pseudomonadati; phylum Bacteroidota; class Flavobacteriia; order Flavobacteriales; family Weeksellaceae; genus Chryseobacterium; species Chryseobacterium shigense. The sequence goes on along the minus strand of NZ_JACHLC010000003.1, from coordinate 314,384 downwards.
GATGATCAGATCATATTGTGAAAGCTCCAGTTCCCTGATTGTTTTTACCGCTTCGAGGAATTTATTTTCAGTAAACGTTTTGCGGTAAGATAAACCGCCTGTTTTGTTATACAGAAGGGAAATGCCTTTGTATTGGAAGTTAATGTCGAAATCCGCCTTCAATTGTGACTGATGCCCACTGATCAGCGTATCTACCGAAGCATATTTTTTGAGGATAGGAATAATTTCCTGTGCCCTGGCAACATGTCCGTTTCCTGTTCCTTGAAATGCATACAATACTTTCATTTAAGAAAAATTAGTTACTATTTTCAGAAGTTCGGAACTGTCCATATCCTGGATTTCTTCTGCTTCGTCGTCTTTAAGTGAATCTTTGTGATCGTCGTAATAAAATATTTTCCATTGCTTATCATGATATTCAAGAGCCGACAGGTTTTCTATCCAATCCCCGGAATTAAGATAAGTACACGATCCTTTTTTGGTTACAACTTCACGGATCTGGGGCTGATGGATATGTCCACAGATTACATAATCGTAGTGATTATCAATAGCCAATTCGGAAGCTGTCAGTTCAAAATCTCCAATGTATTTTACTGCTTTTTTCACATTGTTTTTGATCTTCTTTGAAAATGAATATTTCTCTCTGCCCATTTTCTCTAAAAACCAATTCACCATATTATTGATAACAATCAGGAGATCATAGCCTTTTCCGCCAAGCTTTGCAATCCATTTGGAATGCTGAACGGATGCATCAAAAACATCTCCGTGAAATATCCAGGTTTTTTTCTGATCTATATCAAGACAAATTTTATTGCAGACTTTCAGTTTTCCCAATTCGAAATCGGTAAACTTACGGAACATTTCGTCATGATTGCCAGTAATATAATAAACCTGTGTATTTTTAGTGGCAAAAGAAAGGATCTTTTTGATTACCTTCAAATGAGGTTTAGGGAAGTAAGACTTTTTAAACTGCCAGATATCAATAATATCCCCGTTTAAAACTAAGGTTTTAGGCTGTATAGAATTGAGATACCTCAACAGTTCTTTAGCCTTACATCCATAAGTACCCAAATGAACATCCGATATAACAACTAATTCAACGTTTCTTTTCATAGTTTTATGCAAAGAAACTAATTGAAAGTTAACTGTATATGAATGTTATATTATTTTTTACAGTGAATTCATCAGATCGTCTGTGATCTCCATATTGTGATACACATTCTGTACATCATCATCATCCTCAAAACGCTCAAGCATCTTCATATTGGCCTTGAACTGCTCTTCATTTACTTCTTTCGTATTGTTCGGAATTCTCTGAAGTTCTGCACTTTTTGCTTCAATTCCAAGCTCGTCTAATTTATGTGATAATGAACCGAAATCTTCGAAAGCCGTAGTGATCATTACTTCTTCTTCATCTTTTTCAACGTCTTCAGCACCACCATCAATCATTTCCATTTCAAAATCATCCCAGTCCATTTTGATCTGAGCAAGATCGATACTGAAAATTCCTTTTCTGTCGAAAATGAAAGCTAATTCTCCATTCTTACCAAGGTTACCATCAAATTTGTTGAAGATAGCTCTCACGTTGGCAACGGTTCTGGTTGTGTTATTGGTTGTGCATTCAACAAAGAAAGCAACGCCACCCTGTCCGTATCCTTCGTAGGTTACTTCTTCATAGTTTTCGGCATCAGCACCGCTTGCTTTTTTGATAGCTCTTTCCACATTATCTTTAGGCATATTGGCCCCTTTTGCATTCTGGATACATCTTCTTAAAGCCGGGTTGGCCTCAGGATCTGTTCCTCCAGCCTTTACAGCCAATGCAATATCTTTACCGATCTTGGAGAAAGTTTTGGCCATTTTATCCCATCTGGCCATTTTAGAAGCTTTTCTATATTCAAATGCTCTTCCCATTTTAATTTTTAAATTTCAACAAAATTAACTAAAAGTCAACAAAAAAAAAATACCCCCAAAAAATTGGAGGTATTTATTATTTAGAAAAATTTATTATTTTTTCTTTTTAACTACTTTTTTCTTAGCCGGAGCTTTTTTAGTAGCTTTTTTCACTGGAGCATCTTCGTAATCTTTTTTCTTGATTGCGTTCCACTCGTTAGCATCTTCGATAGCAGTTACGATAACTTTTCTATCAGCTTGTCTTTCAGCATCAGAAGCTTTTTCAGAAACTGTAGCTTTAGTTTCACCAACTCCGATTGATTTAAGAGCGTTTACATCAACACCTCTAGCCTCTAGAGCAGAAACTACTGAAGCAGCTCTTTGTCTAGAAAGTTTCAAGTTGTATTCAGCAGCACCTTTAGCATCAGTTTGACCTTCAACTAGGTAGTTACCACCGTCAGTTTTGATGATCTTAGCAGCGTTGTCTAGTTTAGCACTAGATTCTGGTCTGATAGTCGCTTTATTGAAGTCAAAGAAGATACCTTTAAGAGCATCAGTTGTTTCAATAGCTGTTTGCTTCTTAGGCTTAGGACATCCATTGTATTCTGGAAGACCTGGAACAGTAGGACAAGCATCATCTTTATCTAGGATACCGTCTTTATCTGTATCTGGCCAAGGACAACCGTTGTTTTCAGCAGGACCTGCTACTGTAGGACAAGCATCATCTTTGTCGATAACACCATCTCCATCTGTATCTGGCCAAGGACAACCGTTGTTTTCAACTGGACCAGCTACTTCTGGACATTGATCGTCTTTATCTGGAACTCCGTCACCGTCAGTATCAGGACATCCTTGGAATTCTGGTAAACCAGGAGTATCTGGACAAAGATCATCTTTATCTAGGATACCATCCTTATCTCTATCTCTGTTACCAAATCTGAATAAGATTGATGCAGAAGCTTGCCAGAAGTTAGCAACTGTAGATTTATCACCTGGAGTTGATACATAATCTCCCTGAATACCAAGACCGAAGTTTTTAGTTACCCAGAAGTTAGCACCAGCACCTGTAGAAACTGTAAAGTGGTTAGCCTTACCGTTTTCGTTACCACCGTCACCGTTAGCAACTAACTCTCCTTTGTAGTCATATCTAGGGAAAGCAAGAGCAGTGTAATCATGTCTCAGGTAGTTAGCACCAACTCTTAAATATGGATCGAACCAAGATTCTTCATTCCATAAAAGACCAGCTGCTTTAGCCTGGAAACCAAGACCTGTCATTAGGAAAAATTCTTTCCCCATGTTAAATCTTTTGTTGTCTACATTACCTACGGAAGTCTGCCAGTCGATAACTAAACCTTTACCGATGTTTCTAGCAACTGTTAACTTAGATAATGGAGGTGTAATAGAGAAGTTGTTCACATTGAACATTCTCTTCGTTAAATTATTAGCAGAGAACGTGTTACTGAATTCCGTCTGTGCTGCCTTGTGGTTTTCCGCATGAGCACCAACCCCGATCAACCACGGATTGTTGGTAGTCTGCGCGAAGACAGTAGAGGCAACAGTAAGCGCCAATGCTGAAATTCCTAATTTTAGATTTTTCATAGAATTAAATGATTAAATAATTGATAATGCAAAATAAATATAATTTTTCTTTATATACAAAGTTTTTTGAATGATTTTTAACTTTTCTTTAATATTCTGTCCAGGTTACGTTTATTTTCCCTATCTTTTATCGCTTCCCTTTTATCAAAGAGTTTTTTCCCTCTACCAAGCGCAATAAGCACCTTTGCTTTACCCTTGTCTGTGATATATAACTTTAGAGGAATAATTGTGTTACCTGCATCCTTTAACTTTTTTTCAAGTTTCTGCAATTCTTTTTTGTGCAACAGCAATTTCCGTTCCCTTTTTGTCTTGTGATTGTAAAAAGTTCCCAATTTATATTCATCAATCATCATATTAATAATGTATAACTCCCCATCAATAAACTGACAGAAGGATTCGGTAATAGATGCTTTTGATGAACGTAAAGATTTTATTTCCGTACCTGTTAAAACCATCCCTGCTTCAAATTCTTCAAGGATTTCATACTCAAAACGGGCTCTTCTGTTTAATATATTTACTGTTTTTTCGATTTTCATTGTAAAAATTCGTGATTAAATTGACCGGGTTATGCCTAATCTTTCATTAAGTCCCTCCTTTTGGAGCTACTCTCTATTATTTCGCTAATGAAATATAGGAAAAAATACCTTATATTTAAAAACTTGACTATTACATTATTACGAAATACCCAAATTCTTTTCGTATTTTTGCGCCAAATTTACAAAACTATATGTTAACAGTATCTAACTTATCTTTACAATTCGGGAAAAGAGTTCTTTTTGACGAGGTAAATATTATGTTTACCAAAGGAAACTGCTACGGGATTATCGGAGCAAACGGTGCGGGGAAATCTACATTCCTTAAAATATTAACAGGAAAGCAGGATCCTACTACAGGGCATGTATCTTTGGAGCCGGGGAAAAGAATGTCAGTATTGGAACAGGATCACTTTGCTTACGATCAATTTACTGTTCTTGAGGCTGTTTTAAGAGGAAACAAGAAATTATTCGAGATAAAAGAGGAAATGGATTCTTTATATGCTAAAGAAGACTTTTCTGACGAAGACGGAATCAAAGCTGGTGAATTAGGTGTAATCTATGATGAAATGGGGGGATGGACTGCGGAATCTGATGCACAGACCATGCTTTCAAATGTGGGCATTAAAGATGATATGCACTGGCAAATGATGAGTGAGCTTGAGAACAAGGACAAAGTAAAAGTTCTTTTGGCTCAGGCGCTTTTTGGAAATCCTGATGTACTGATCCTGGATGAACCTACGAATGACCTTGATATTGATACAATTTCATGGTTAGAAGATTTCCTTGCGGATTATGAAAATACAGTGATCGTGGTTTCTCACGACCGTCACTTCCTGGATACGGTTTGTACGCACATCGGAGATTTAGATTATGCCAAACTTAACCTTTATACAGGTAACTATACTTTCTGGTACCAGGCTTCTCAGCTAGCAACAAGACAAAGAGCCCAGGCAAATAAAAAAGCAGAAGAAAAGAAGAAAGAACTTCAGGACTTCATCGCAAGATTCAGCTCAAACGTTGCAAAAGCAAAACAGGCTACAGCAAGAAAGAAAATGATTGATAAACTGAACATCGATGATATTAAGCCTTCTTCAAGAAGATATCCTGCCATTATTTTTGAAATGGAAAGAGAAGCAGGAGATCAGATCCTAGATGTAAAAGGTCTTGAAAAAACAAAAGACGGAGAATTATTATTCTCAAACATTGATCTGAATCTTAAGAAGGGTGATAAAGTAGCTGTACTTTCTAAAAACTCTTTGGCAATTACAGAATTTTTCGAAATCTTAGCAGGAAATGTTGAAGCAGACAAAGGAACTGTGGCCTGGGGAGTTACCACCAACCAATCTCACATGCCTTTGGATAACACCAATTTCTTCCAGGAAGACATCAACCTTGTTGACTGGTTGAGACAATTCACTAAAAATGACGAAGAGCGCCATGAAGAATTCGTAAGAGGATTCCTGGGAAGAATGCTTTTCTCTGGTGATGAAGCTTTAAAATCATGTAAAGTACTTTCCGGAGGTGAAAAAATGAGATGTATGTTCAGCAGAATGATGCTTCAGAAAGCCAACATTCTGTTATTGGATGAACCTACCAACCACCTGGATCTTGAAAGTATCACAACCCTGAACAACTCGTTGTCTAATTTCAAAGGAAACCTTTTACTGGCATCTCATGACCACGAAATGCTTTCAACGGTTTGTAACAGAATCATTGAACTGACTCCAACAGGAATCATTGACAGAGAAATGACTTACGATGAATATCTTGCTGACAAAAAAGTAAAAGAACTTAGAGAGAAAATGTATGCTTAATTTTTTAAGACAACATTAAAAATCTATATAAAGAAATTCCTCAAAGATAACTTTGAGGAATTTTTATTTTTCTTAGTAACCAATAATTACTTTGTAAGTTTAGTTTTAGGAATAGCAATGGTTCCCGGATCTTTCCAAAGACCATCTTTTTCTGCTCTCTTTTTGATAGCCTGAGCTCTTTTTTCACTATCCGGGTGAGAATTGAACATTTTCTCAAAACCGGTCTGAGTACTTCCTTCCGAAAGCAAAGCCAGTTTTTTAAATGCAGAATAAGCTCCTACTACATTATAGTTATTAGCCTTCATAAAATCGTAAGAATAGGTATCTGCTTCTGATTCCTGTTTCTTGCTGTGTGAAGCATCTAAAAAGTCATTGGCCATCTTCCCTATCTGGCTGTCATTCAGCGCAGCCACAGTTCCTGATGCAGATGATGCCGCATCCAGAGCTGCTGCCTTCATGTAAGCAGATTTAATGGCATCTTTGGTATCCTGATTTTTTACGTGACCGATTTCATGCCCGATTACTGCAAGTATTTCATCATCCGTCATGATATCCATTAACGAAGAAAATACACGGACACTTCCGTCTGCACATGCAAAAGCATTGATATCTTTTACTTTGTAAACTTTATAGTTCAGAGTAAGTCCGTCCTGGGATTTGTGCTTTGCGAAAAGCTTGTTCAGTCTAACCGTATATGGATCTTTTGGTCCCGCAACCGGGTTGTTCTTATCCATCCAGTCAACAGACTCTTTGGATAGTTTAACGGCATCCTCATTGGTAAAAGTAAGAGCTTTTGTTCCTTTCGAAACAATGCCAGCAGCTTTTCCAAGGTTAATTTTCTGTGCTGATACAGCATTCATGGCCCCTAAGAATAAAAGGCACAGTGTAATTTTTTTCATGATCATTTTTAATTTGGATCGCGAAGATAGATATTTTTTTCAACAATCAGTAAATCAACTTCATACTTAATCATTTCAAAATGCTATTTTTTTTCCTTATTTTTGTGAAATGAGTCAGAAATGGATTTACAAGCCCGAACCCGATGAGGAAGTTGTGGACAGATTAAGTTCGTCACTTGGTTTTGGTACTTTTGAATCTAAACTCCTTGTTTTAAGAGGAATTGACAATTATCAAAAGGCCAGGGAATTCTTCAAGCCAAACCTCAACGATATACACAGCCCGTTTTTAATGGCAGATATGCAGAAAGCAGTAGAACGCATTGCAACTGCAATTGAAAATGGTGAAAAAATATTGGTTTACGGAGATTATGATGTAGACGGAACCACAGCTGTTGCGTTAATGTACCTTTACCTCAGCAAAATTGTTGAGAAAAAATATTTAGACTATTATATTCCGGACAGGAATTCCGAAGGATACGGAATTTCCACAGAAGGTATTGATTTTGCCAAAGAAAATGGTTTTTCCCTGATCATTGCTTTAGACTGCGGTATCAAGGCGATAGATATGATCAACTATGCAGGGGAACAAAATATTGATTTTATTATCTGCGACCATCACCTTCCGGGTGAAGAAATCCCCAATGCAGCTGCCGTTCTGGACCCTAAAAGGACCGATTGCAGGTATCCTTTTAAGGAACTTTCAGGATGTGGTGTAGGCTTTAAACTATGCCAGGGACTTAATACCATTTATAAAATTCCGGAAGCTGAATTATTTGAACTTACAGATCTTCTGGCTATTTCCATTGCCGCAGATATTGTTTCTATGACAGGTGAAAACCGTGTACTTGCCAAAATGGGACTTAAAGTTCTCCGAAAGACAAGAAATCTCGGTTTAAGATTACTAATTCCCGAGGACAAATTATCTCATTTCGAAATTTCAAATATCGTTTTTGAAATTGCACCAAAAATTAATGCAGCAGGAAGAATTTCGCATGGAAAAGCAGCTGTGGAGCTTATGGTTTCCGATAATCTTAAGCATGCCAACCAGATTGTTGGTGATATTATGAACCTTAATGATGAAAGGCGTGAACTGGATATGAATTCCACGCTTTCTGCCCTGAATCAGATTGTTGAATCCCAGCAGCAGACAAAATATTCCACCATTGTTTATCACCCTGAATGGAACAAAGGAGTAATCGGTATTGTAGCGTCTAGACTTATTGAAACTTATTATAAACCTACCCTGGTATTCACTGACGGTAATAATGGGGAAATGGTAGCTTCTGCGAGATCAGTTTCGGATTTTGATGTTCATGAAGCCCTTGATATGTGTTCTGAATATTTCCTGAAGTTCGGTGGGCATCACGCTGCCGCGGGACTTTCTATGGAAAAGGACAAATTTGAGGCTTTCAAAATAAAATTTGAAAAAATAGTCTCTGAAAAAATTAAAGAACACCAGCAGGAACCTTCCATCACTATTGATTCTGAAATTAAAGTGGATGAGATCAACAGGGAATTCATCAATTTTCACAGAAAACTGGCTCCGTTTGGCCCTCATAATATGAAACCTATTCTTACACTGACTGACCAAAAATTGTCCGGCTATGTAAAAACCATGGGAAAAGACAACAATCACCTGAAGTTCTACATCAAGCAGGAATCTACCGGAAGAAATATAGAATGTGTAGGCTTCAAACTGGGGCAATTTATTGAAGATTTTAAAAATAAGAATTTTGATCTTGCCTTTACCTTAGAGGAAAATCACTGGAAAGGCAATGTCACTCACTATTTAAACATAAAAGATGTAAAGTTCAGGGATTAGTTACTGCTACCTGTTACCTAACATCTGCTACCTGGCATAACAATGAAAAAAGTCGGTTTATTTTTCGGTTCTTTCAACCCTATCCATATCGGACATTTAATTTTAGCTAATTACATTCTTGAGAATTCTGATATGGATGAATTATGGTTCGTTGTGAGTCCGCAGAACCCGTTTAAGGATAAAAAATCCCTTCTGAAAGATCATAACAGACTGGATATGGTACAGCTTGCCGTAAAAAGCTATCCGAGAATGAGAGCATCCAACGTAGAATTTTCCTTACCTAAACCGAGCTATACGATTGATACACTCACTTATCTTCATGAAAAGTATCCTGATTATTCTTTCAGCCTGATTATGGGGGAAGATAACCTGGATGGTCTTCATAAATGGAAAAACTCTGATATCCTGATTAAAAATCATCACATTATTGTTTATCCGAGGGTTTTTGAAGGTGAAAAGAAAGATTCCGAGTATCTTCAGCATGAAAATATTTCTATGATCAAAGCTCCGGTTATTGAACTTTCCGCTACGGAAATCAGGAATATGATTAAAGAAGGCAAAAACGTACGTCCTATGCTTCCACCGGAAGTTTTTGAATATTTGGACGGAAGCAGTTTTTATAAGTAATTTTGCAGTTCAGATAATAGGTTTAAGGAATCTGGGCTTAGGCTTATAATTCATAACTATTGCTCATCATTTTTAAGTTGCAACATGGAATTTCTCGAAAAATTATTCTCAAAATATCCTCAGGAAAAAGTGATCAAATGGTTTAAGCAAATCTGTTTGGCTGAAGCTGTTTCATGGTTTTTCCTGTTCACAGCCATGACATTGATACGCATTGATCCGGAAGGTACTTTCGCAATTGTATATATCAGTACTATTGGCAGCATTCACGGGTTATTTTTTACACTTTACCTGTTATTTTTACCTGCAATAAGAAAAATATATACGTGGGATGATGAAGACAGCGTTTTTGCTTTAATCGCTGCATTCTTCCCGTTTGCCACTATCTGGATTGACAAAAAGTTAGCGCGCTTCGACAGGGAATAACAATACAACATAAAAAAAGGACCGTTTCGGTCCTTTTTTGTTTAATTATGATTCGTCAGGATTAAAGATCCCTTATTACATGCCCATTTGCTGTAAAAGTATGGTTTCCGTTTGTATCAGTGTAAGTTCCGTTTACAGTAAAATCAATGTAAGTTCCTGCCGCTCCGAAATTAGTCACCTGAACCACTACATTTCCTGTAGAAGGATTGAAATATCCCCCGGAAAACTCAAAAAGATAATCTGCATTGAAGCTTCCCGGAACTCCAAGCATATTATTCTGAGTCATAAAGAAAGCATTTCCGGCAGTTGATGTAGAATTAATTCTTAATTGTTTTGCAATGATATTCGGACTGGTTGAAGTAAGACCGGACCATTGGGCGTTGATATTCCCGAAAACATATTTTACATTTTGATTATCAATTTTATAGCTGATAAATTCACTTACCGAATTACAAACCGAAAGATTGTTAAAATTCATAACCGGTAAATTGGCTGTAAAAGGTATTTCTCCTGAGGTCTGAAGATTAGTATAATCATATCCTTCCAGAATAAACTGCGGATTGGCCGTACATGAATAAACATTAAATGAAAAATTACCTGTACTGCTTACCGGAACTGAGGTGTACTGAAAATAATTGGTACCGGCTGCAGGTCTTAAAAGTACATAACCGTCCGTAACATCAGTATTGGTACATGTTTTCAGATTACCCTGTATAATATACTGATTCCCTGTAGAAATTACCGTAATATCGGGTAATGTCATGGTGGTTCCCACTGTTACAGGTGCTACATTTGAAGTGTAAACTACAGTATTACAAACATCGTATACTTTCAGGGTAAGAGTTTCATTGGCGGGAATAATCCCTGTTACTGTTCCCATATTATCTGTCATTCCATAGGTTTCATAGCTCTGGCTGCTTCTTTTTAAAGCTACTTTTGCATTTACCATTGGTAATCCGGCGGGATTTTTCACCGTTACTTTCAGGATGGCCTGCGGAAACTGGGCATCACAGTTCCACCATGAGAAATGGCTCACTGTTCCTACATAAGTATTTCCAACCTTTGTTGCGGAACCTTCTTCATTCCACATTCCTGTGTTTTCATTATACGACCACAGTGGAATTGTATTGGGGGAAGTTGAAGTTTGTGAAGCATCGATAGGCACCGTCATTTCAGCGGTGTGCCCGTTTGCAATCTGTAATTTCTGTCCTGAACTTCCTGTAAGCTGAACATGCACCATTCCAAACGTTTCCATGATTCTTGCATTTCCGCCGGAATTGGCTGCGAGAAGGGAACCGGGCATTAATTCAGTCAGATACGGATTGGATGATGCTAAATTATACAATGCAACATTCACACTTCCGCTGTAAGTATTTCCGGCTGCATCTTTGAAGCTTCCATCGAATTTCACTTTTGTTCCGTTAGGCAAAGATACTGTAGAAGTTGTTCCTGAATTAATGCTGGCCGTTGTAGCTGCAGGAATCATCATAATATTCACACGGTTGATTCCATTTGTGGGAACCATAACTCTTGAACCGTCTATAAATCCGGGTTTTGTTACTTTTACAAGGGCAAAGTTTTCCTTCACCTCTGCATTTTTAAATGTAAAAAAGCCTTTGAAATTTGTCTGCGCCGTGCTTGATCCTATGGTTACCGTTGCCCCGCTTACAGGATTTCCTCCGGTATCAAGGACTACTCCCTGAAAGTTTCTTTGTACTGTATTTCCAAAATTAAAATTAGATTCAGGGGTTACACTGTTGTCATCAATGTCTAAGGATGTTTCATTTTTACATGAAAACATTAGCAATAATAACAAAAATAGGGGATAAAATTTTCTCATATGTTATTAATTTTTAGTTTATACTAAATTAATCATAAAATAAATATGACGCCATTTTTACTTAATTTTTCATATACTATTTTTTAAATCAAATTAATTTTTAATCTCCGGTGTAACAAACCTTCATGTTGAACTGTCTAATTATGTAGAAAGTAAAAAGCAGTTTCAATTTTTATATGAAATTTTAGCACCTGTAAATCAATAAGTTAAATTAACGATATAAATATTTTAAGTACTTTGTATTGCATGATACTATTTTTATTATATATCTTTGTAATGTTAAATAATCATTCATACAAGCTATTAAACAACTCTAAAAAATAATCATCATGAAAACTCAGATTCTCATTGCCGCCTTATTCTTCAGTGGACTTGCCGCTGCCCAGCAGACAAAAGATACCCTGAAAGTAAAAAACATTGAAGCTGTCAATATCAAGAAGCAGGTTTTCAAAAAACAAAGTGACCGTTTCATTTATGACGTGGCTTCCTCTCCTATTGCCAAAGGAACCAATACGTTCAATCTTTTGAAACAAACACCAATGGTATCAAGCATTGATGGAAAATCGTTGAAGATCATGGGAAAATCTGATGTAGTGGTATACATCAACAACAAGAAAACCAATATGGATGCCGAAGCATTGATAGAAATGCTGAAAGGAACTCCATCGGAAGATATACAGAAAATTGAGGTAATTACAACTCCGGGAAGCGAATTCCAGGTAGAATCCAATGAAGGGGTTATTAATATTGTAATGAAGAAGAATAAAAATGACGGCTACAACGGAACTCTTAAAATGAATAACGAGCAGGCTTATTATAACAATCCTTCTGCAGGTGCCTCATTCAATTTCAGAAAGAATAAATGGTCTGTAAACTCCAATTTCAATACGGGAAGCTGGACGGACAGAGAAAGATATACGCTCTCAAACGGAGATTCCACTTTTAGAAATGAATCTTTAGGCTATAATGATGATCCGAATAAAAATGTAGGCGGAAGCGTGAACATCGACTATGAAATCAATAAGAAACACAGTTTAGGGTTTACGTACAATATGAGGTATAATAAAAGTTTCAACTCTATTCTTGATGTAACCAATTGGGAAGACGGTGTTCTTGAAAACAGAACGATCAATCATGAGGATGCACAGACGAGAAATCACTCTTTCAATTTGAATTATGAGATAAAGACAGATTCTATCGGGAGCAAACTTACTTCCAATATTTCTTATCTGTGGTTTAACAGGGATAAAATGAGTGTAAACAAAAGTTATCCGCTGACCAATACCTCTGAAATTGATGAGAACAGCGCATACAGTGCATTGAGACAATCTGTCCCACAGATCATCAATAATTATGCTGCCAACATCGACTATCTTAAAAAGACCGCTAAGGGCCATACCTGGCTGATGGGAGTAAGCTACAATCACACAAATACGGATAATGACACAAGACAGGATATCCTTGTAGACGACGATTTTGTGAATGATATTAACCAAACCAATCACTTTATTTATAAGGAAAGAATCCTGGGAGCTTATATTACCTATGAAAGAAAACTGAGTGAAAAATTTTCAGGAAAAATAGGTGCCCGGTATGAAATGACGAGAAGCAGCGGCGAAATTCTTGGAAAGACAAGTTTCGACAGAAATTATAACAATCTTCTTCCTTATCTTAACCTGAACTACGCCATCAGCTCAGATCATAATCTTAGCTACAGCTTTTCCAGCAGGATCAGAAGACCGAGATTCTGGGAGCTGAATCCTTCAAGAACTTATTTTACACCAACCAACTATACACAGAATAATCCTTTCGTACTGGCTTCCAAGTTCTACAATCAGGAAATCAGTTATATGTACAAAAATGCATTTTTTGCCAACCTCAGCTTTAATTATGTGGAAGATGCATCGAACCAGATTCCTCTTCAGGGAAGCGTAACGGGGCTACAGGATGATGAAAACGGAAATCCTGTAATGACTACTACGAAATTCTTAAGATACATCAGAACCAACTATGGAAACAATAAGCAATTCGGGCTGACTTTAGGAATGAACAAATCCTGGTTCAAAGAAATCTGGACAACCAATTATTCGGTGAATTTAGGATACAGCATCTACAAAGGTACAGTATCTGAGGACCCTACTTCGGTTCCGGTTCCGGGGCAAACAGAGGTGATTGATCCGTATGTAATCAATTTCAAGAACTTCAATATATCCGGTAATATCAATAACAACATTCGCCTTTCTTCAAATAAGGACTGGTTCCTGGGAATCAATTATTACTACGGAAGTAAAGTAAAGATTGAAAGCGGAACATTGGGTGTAAGACAGAGCTTTGATGTAAGCTTAAAGAAAATCATGGGAAACTGGACTTTTGTGGCTGAAGTGTATGACCTATTCAACCAGAACTTCAACAGTATCCAGGGAATCCAGCCTAACGGAAGCTACAATAATGTTGTCAATTTCGAATACTCAAGAATCCTGAACATTGGGGTAACCTACAATTTCGGGAACCAGAAGCTGAAAAAGGCACGAGAAATGAAATCGGCCAACGATGCTATAAAATCAAGGACTTAAGTCTGATATAAAAATTTATACCACATCCTCACTTAAATAAGAAGAATCATGAAAAAGATAATCATACTGGCAGCAGCCATCTCAGGAAGCGTAGTTTTTGCACAGGAAAAAAAATCAGACACTGTAAAAACAAAATCCATAGAAGGAATCACCCTTACCAAACAGGTTTTCAAAAAACAAAGTGACCGTTTTGTGTATGATGTTGCAGCTTCCCCGGTTGCCAAAGGAAATACTACTTTTGATCTGTTGAAGCAGACTCCGCTTCTTTCCTCAACAGATGATAAAACGTTAAAGATTGCCGGAAAAAATAATGCCCTGATCTACATCAACGGAAGAAAAACCAATATGGATGCCGAGTCTCTGG